>JAXJJE010000272.1:0-4045 GCA_036298405.1 Acutalibacteraceae bacterium | reverse complement strand
GATGGCACATAAAGTACAGCCCGTTTCACCTTTTCGGGAGCTACACACATTGCTTTCGCAATTATTCCTGCTCCAAATGAACCACCAAAGCAAGAAATTCTTTCATAGCCTAATCCATTTATTACCTCTGACACCCATTTCCCGTAATCGTAGTTATTAGGAGATAAACTGGTTTCATCACTCTTTCCAGGATGTCCAATTGTATCAACAGCAAATATATGGAAATCATTCATTAAGAAATTACAAAAGAGAAGATTGTAAGCCGTAGTAGCATTTCCACCATAAAAAACAAGCAAAGGAACTCCCGACATATTCCCAGTTTCTATAATGTGCGTGTTACCGAATGTTGTTTTTATATATAAATCCTTATATTCCCTGTTCAATTGCTTTATTTGCTTATCATATAAAGATAATATCGCTTCTTTACCTGCCTTTGACTTATAGATACTCATATTATTCAACCCCTATCTATGGTGTTATATTATAGAATTCCCTCTATATTTTGTCTATTGCTTAAAATACCTGTAAACGGCATATATCAAAAATTGAGTAAAAGGAAATTTTACAGAACACTGACCTTTTAACGCTTAAGGAAATACCGAAACAATGAATTTTATAAACTGAAAAATGCAATATCATAAATTACAAATTTTTTGTCAAAAATTCGTTAAAATAAAATCGCCTTAATAACACAACTAAAAGCATAAATAATGAATTAATCTATTATTAAACTTTCAATATGTTTTTACGAATTAGTTTACTACATTAATTTGTAACAGTTTGTTTAATAAAATGCTCTATTTCACTATTAACCTGCTTTGGGTTATCTCCGTTAGAGAAATGTGAAGCATTTTTGATAATATGTAATGGGTGGCCTGTTTTTTCTGCCCACGCTTTGCAATACTGCTTTACTTTTCCTGTTTTATCCTTGTCACCAAGCAAAATAAGAATTTGGCATTGCAGATTAAGCTCTCTGTTTTCTTCTGCAAACTTTCCATAGGCAATATCCATTTGCTCTATAATCTCTTCTTTCGATACAGTAGCTAATATTTCTTTCATCTTATTGTATGAATACTCGGTTTCGGATATAGATTTCGCCATACTTTCCCTAAGTAATTTATTTGTAAACAGCTTTAGCATTGGTTTAACCTTAGAAAGCCAGAATAAATCAGATTTAGAATAATATTCCGTACCAAATGGTGTTGTATCAACAGCAATTATGCACTGTGCTTTTTCTGGGTATAAATAAGCAAACATCTGTGACGGATAGCCTCCCATTGACATACCAACCAGACTGACTTTATCTATGTTTTCTTGTATTAATATGGTGTTTAAATCTTTTGCAGTATTCTCATAAGAAAAATCTTTATAAGGCATAGATAAGCCGTGCATAGGTACATCCCATGTTATTACAATATATTCATCCTTAAAATACTCAACCTGCTTTTCGTACATTGTGTGATTCGCAGTTAAACCATGAGTAAAAGCTATTGCACCCTTTGGTATAGATTTCGGTCTTGAAATCCAATAATGTACCTCTCCACCAATGCCACATATTTTTTTATGTTCCATACGATTTTCTCCTTCATATTTTCCGATTTTTGCATTACTTATCGCTGTGTATATACCTTTTCCCAGAAATCAATCAAAGCACCTGTTTCTCTTTCGATTTCATCTGGGATAATTCTATTCATACGATATTTCTGTAGCATATAGCCATCTACAGCATAAAGTATTTCTGCGTACATTATTTTTATATCAATATCTTTTCTTAGCTTTGATTTATCGATTTTCTCAATAACCAGCATTTCACTTTCTTTACTGGCAACATTGAAATTCCCCTGTATTGAGTCTTTTATTTCGGTATCTGTTTCGTAATACGCTCTAAGAGAAAATGCATACATATACGGATAATCTCGCATAACTGCATATTTGGAGCGTAGAGTTCTTCTAAGCATTTCAAAAAAATCATCTGTATCCAATGTTTTATATTCTCTGATAGCCTGTGTTGTTATCTCGCAAGCGTTATCCCATAGATACATATATAAATCCTTTTTATTTTTAAAGTAATGAAAAAGCAAGGATTTTGAAATATTGCCTTCCTCTGCAATTTCAGACATAGGAGCCTTTTTATAGCTGTTTTCTGAAAACACTCTATAAGCTGCGTTTATGATTCTACGCTGTTTTTCTATTGGAAGTGCGAAAAATTTACTGTTCATTATAATCCTCCTGATTGTACACATCGGTCAATACAAGTGTATTATATACCCGTTGACCGTTTTTGAGAAGACCCTCTGAAAAATAAAAAAAGACAACAAAGAAGTTGTCTTAGATTTCTGAATATTTACATTATTAAGATAATTTGACTCAGCCTCAAAATATAGTATATCCTTGATTTTTACTCTGTTAACGCTAAGGATTAATACACAAGTGTGTTCTGACCTGTAACCAATACAAGCAAAGTGTTCATTTTTAGCTATTAAGAAAAGTTTCTGCAATAATCTGAGCATATCAATATCAAGAAATAGGATATCAACAGTACTTTTTTAAAATATTCCAGTAATTTCATTGAATTAACTGTGGTGGTATACAAATCAATTTCACATTAATTACTTTTAAATTCGTTAATAACCTTTTGTGATAATTTCTTCAAATCTTAGCTTCATCATTGCAAAACGCTACCTTTGTCATATCAACACTTCGCTTGCTTAGTGATACAATTAGAATTCTACTAAAAGTGAAATTTATTAAAAGTATTTATGGAGTAATTCATTTTAATTAATTACTTTTTTAAAGAGTTAAACTAGTGTATTTTTAAATTGAGTTTATTAAATAATATTGTACTGATAAAAAAGAATTTAAGATCTATTTTTCTCCCAAGAACCCTTGCATACAACTCCTGATTGCTTAGCAAGCTTTTCTAGCTGGTCGATTTCGTCATTTTTAAGCTGTATTTTAACACCGTCTACCAAAGCTAAAGCATATTCTGGCTTAGTAAGACCGATTATAGGAATAATTCCTTTATGAATTGACCAAGCAATTGGAATTTGAGATGGCTTAACTGAATACTTATCAGCAAGCTGTTTTTGATAATCAAGAAGTGGTTCTATTTTTTTGAATTTTTTTTTACCAAAGCTCATTCTTCTTATAGAGAATATTGGGAACATTCGTTTTGAGCTATAGCTACCTGTTAAAGCTCCCTGTTCAAGAATCATATAGCCAAAGTACAGTACATTATTTTTATTACACCAACTAATCAGCTTATTTTGCTCTGCTGACATAGCTAAAAGGCTGTAATGATTTTGAACAGCCGATAATGAAAATCCGTGCTTTTTCAAAAGCTTATCAGCCGTTTTAGCTTGTTCAAAAGTACAATTTGAAAGTCCTAAGCTTTTAATTTTACCATTTTTAAGCTGTTCAACTGCTTCAATTATATTTTCTTCTAAACAAAATGGTTGGTGCAACCAATATAAATCAACGCTATCTACGCCTAATCTGCTTAAGCTATTATTTAAAGATTGTTCAAGCTTGCCCTTGTTATATTTTTTATCTGGAAGATATTTTGTTGACAATATAGCATTTTCTTTATTCTTAATACACTTACCAAGAATTTTTTCTGAGTTACCCATACCATACACCTCAGCTGTATCCCATAAAACAAAGCCCTTATCATACGCTGTTTCAAAGGTCTTAGCAAGCTGTTCTTCGCTATAATTATTGCCGAATACCATTTTTGAACCGTTCATACCTGTGCCCCACGCCCAAGTTCCTATTGCACAGGTTGGTAAGATTTTACTATTTAATGCAAACATAATTCTATCTCCTTTTTTATTCTTCATACTACGTTTCGTTCTTAGAATGGATATTTTGTCAGTTTATTGAGTTTAAAACCTAAAATTCAGCAGAGTTAATCTAAAATATTCCCACCTCGCCACCGACCTTTTCAAGAATAATTCGCACAGATGTAGCTATGTATTATTTACCAAACAAGGTTGCAAAAATCCTTTCTTTGCTTTCTTGTATCCACAAGCTGTTAAATACTCCG
>JAXJJE010000271.1:0-9161 GCA_036298405.1 Acutalibacteraceae bacterium | reverse complement strand
TGGACCTAAACTTTACGCTTTTCTCTATCAAAGTTTGTTATCTGCCCGACAAACTACAATTTATCTCCCGATAATATCCTTTATAACCTCACTACCTGCAATAATACCTGCTACCGATGGCACAAAGGCAACACTGGCACATACTGGCTTGCCGTTGTCTTGTATAATTGTTTCTGTAGGTTTTATGGCTGGTTCGGTAGAGTACACTACCTTTAAATCCTTAACACCACGCTTTTTCAGCTGTTGACGCATAACCCTTGCAAGTGGGCATACAGTGGTTTTATAAATATCAGTTACAACAAACGCAGTAGGGTCTAGCTTGTTACCAGCACCCATACAGCTTATTACAGGTACATTACTTTCTTTAGCCTTCATAATAATCTCTATTTTACCCGAAACTGTATCTATTGCGTCTACCACATAGTCATACTTAGTAAAATCAAATTCGTGTGAATTTTCTGGAAGAAAAAATGCTTTATGGATATTAACAATCGCTTCTGGGTTAATTGATTTTATTCTTTGTGCCACTACCTCTACCTTATTCTG
Source organism: Acutalibacteraceae bacterium (assembly GCA_036298405.1). Lineage (GTDB taxonomy): Bacteria > Bacillota > Clostridia > Oscillospirales > Acutalibacteraceae > CAG-964. The sequence goes on along the minus strand of JAXJJE010000271.1, from coordinate 8,615 downwards.
TCCTATATTCTCTACTGTGGCTATTATCTGACGATTGATATTTGTTACATCAACCACATCATTATCTATTACATCAATAGTACCAACACCACTGCGAGCAAGCACCTCAGTAACGTATCCACCAACTCCACCAACACCAAAAACAGCTACACGGCTGTTTTTCAGCTTTTGCATTGCTGGCTTACCTAAAAGAAGCTCTGTTCTGTAAAAAATATCATTCATAATCTACACCTCTTATTATAAAATGTTACAAATTCTATTTTTATCATTAAGTATAATAATATCACAAAGAAAAAATTTAAACAACAGTAATCTAATTATGCTATAATAAGCTTATCACTTCTTAACACTTATGTATTCATCAAAATACAAGCCCCTTCACTTGTAAACTTTTAATAAAAATATTCTGTTTTTTTATACACAATACAACAAATTATCCTATCGCATTAAATAGTATTGACATTTCAACAAATAAATGGTATTCTTATTTTACTAAATTAAACAAATGAAGTTTTTAAAAATTTGCTAATACCTTTTTTCATATATACCTTCCAAAGCAAAAGGTACATTTCTTTTTAGAAATGTACCTTTTCGCTTTTTATTTTTATTTTTATTTTATAGTATTACTTAAAAGCGATAATACAATACTGTCCATTTTTCTTGTTAAGATTATAAATCATACCATTTACCGGCTCTGATGACTGATTAACAGTTATATCGTAACCACTAATATAAGCACCTCCTATGCTACCATTTGAAACAGCAGTAACAACATAATTAATAAGTATATTGCCTGAGGTGTCTGTTTGCACTGGTGGTGTATCCTTTTTGAATACTATCATAAACTTTGGTTGAAATTCAATTGTAAATGAATTTGTTTCTGTACCTGTACCTACATAAGAAAACATTTTGTATGGATTTTGTATTTTAGCTTTTTCTGTACTTGTACAATGCATATTATTGTTATTAACATGATTTTTCATTGCTGTATCTATTTTATTGTTGTCATCAACAAAATCTATACGCTGTGGTCGGTCTGAGCCTAACCAAGCGTTTAAACCTAAATATGAAGTTTTATTTGTTGAACTCATACTTATTCACTCTCCTTATTCTATATGCTCTGCTCTATCCCAGGTAAAATTAAAGCTGTCGTATGTATCAAACATTGTGTTGTGGCTGTCAAGTGTATCCCATGTAGCAACTCGATAATCTAAAAAAACATCAATATGTGCTGGAAAAAAGCTTTCTACCTGAGCTGTAATATATTTTCTTACTCCTAATGGAAATTGACTTCCATTTTCTACATAAATATATACTCTGTTCATAGAAGGCATCTCTGTTATTTTTCCTTCTACTCCAACCGATAATAAAAATTGTTGCATTGATTTTAAAGTGGAATCAGAATATTTAATATTATATCTATTTTTTATACCCTCTCTGCGTTGTTCAGTGACAAGTTCTGTTCGTGGAAGTCCCCAAAGCTGTTCCTGTAGCTCTAATCCGTAGCTTTCTGCAGTATTAACAATACTTTCTTTTAAAAGATTGTCTGCCATGCTTATAATTTTGTTAAAGGCATTTGCATAAATCTCAAGCTCTTTATAGATGTTTGTATTATCATTAAGATTATATATTTGCAATGGCTTTAAATGCTTTATCATATTTTCAAGTGGATTCAAATTATTCATCCTCTCTTAAATAGATATTATCTAATACGATTTTTTGATTTTTATTAGCTGTTAAGCCTGTTGATAAGCCGCTAAGCACCTCAAACTCCTCTATTCCAGATGTATGATACAGAATATCCTCTATATCAACCACCTTTAGCGACTGACCTACCTCCAGCTTATCAACAATCGCTTTAACATTAGCAAAAAGCTCCTGCTGAACATTCTCAAGTATATAACCTTCATAAAGCTTAACTGCTATTTCTAAAACACAAGATAAAATATCAGCTGACTTAACGCTTACTGCAACATTTACCTCACGCTGGCTATCCATAAGAGCTTGTACCCTATTCAAAACAGCAACACCAACCTCCATATCTCTACCCGAAATATAAACAGTAACCGTACCTGTGCCATTTTCTTTGGGGATTACATTAACACACTCAACACCTGCTACTGTTTTTGCAAGTGATGAATAAAACTCCTTATTTGTTCCATTGATAATAAACTTCAGACTATCAATCACTCTCTTTCGCAAAGCTTCGTCTTTCTCTTCATCTGCACCTGAATTAAATGAACCCAAATTTGCAACCTTTAAGCCGTCTACAGTCATAGTAGAAATTATAGAAATTTGCTTTGGGGCAATATTGCCTGATACTCCACCTGCTATAGCTCTTGCAGGTACCATAGTAAAGCTTTTACCTACATCAATAGACGCATATTGAGTTGTTTCAAATGAAATAGGATTTTCTCCAGCTGTTGATACTACTGTATATGCAGGTATATCTATTTTTTCTGTTATCGGTACCTCTACACTAAATTCTAACAAACCCACAGCCTTTACTGCTTGTTTTCTGCTTAATCCTCTTAGCTGTGCATGGTAATCAAGATATTCTCCCTCTGCTGTTTGCAAAAAAGCTTGTCTTTTTATCCATTCAAGATAATTATTCAGATTATATAGCTGTGCGGCAAGCACCCTTATTCTTATACCAATATCAGAAGCTTCGTCTGGTGTATAGCCTGATTTTTCGAGAAAATCAGACCTCATTTCTTCTACAATAGTTTCGTATGTATTCATTATACAGTCACCTCCAAATCTGCATACTGATTGTACGCTTTTATTTTTATTTTAAGAGTAATATCATCTTCACTCACTATTGGCTCTACACTACAAACACTTACCTGAACAACAGGCATAAGAGCCTCTTTAACAAGTAAAAGTGCATTGCCCTGTATATTCTCGTCAGCTTTATTAAGCTGATGTAAATTACAACCTAAAAGCTTATTATATACAAAACAGCCCTGCCTGATATTAAGCAAAATTTTGCAACGCTGTATTGTTTCTTCTATGGCATTAACAAGATAGGGTTTACCTTGGTTGTTTAGTTTAAAATCTCCGTTTTCCAGTGCTGTATCCACATTTATACCTCTTTTCCGTTAATAAGCACCCTACCGTCATTTTTTAATACAATAGATGCTCCACCTGATGAACGCAGCATAAGCTCGCCCTCTTTCAGGTTTTGAACCTCCTGCTCTGTTCCCATACAAACTGCTGTATCTCCTACTGGCATAGCAACCACTCTGGTACCCTTTGGTATAACCGATACTATTCCATAAGGTGATATAACAGGTATGTTCACATAAGGCATACCACCATTAACCGACACTGTATCATTTTGTAATGCTGATATATATGCAAATTCTGATTTTGTGTTATCTGTCATCCTATCACTTCCTTATAACTTTCTATACATAATAATTTCACTTTCTGTTTTATTGTTCTTGTAGGTATATGTAACCGAAGACACTATCATATTTTCAATCAACCTGTCATCTACACTTACTATAGCAAATGCACCAACAGGATTATAAACCATACATGGACATTTAACCCTGCATACAAACCTGTTATTATTAGAGCTGTCAATCATTCTGATAGCATCATAGGTACATCTGCCACTATATGGAGTAGCATCTATATATCGTACACAGTCAATTTTATCATTTAATGCACTATCGTTTTTTGCAATATAGTTATAGCCTGTTTCATTTAGTCTATTTTTAACACAGACCTTCGACACAACATTTCTACGATTATTCTCTGTAATAATACTTGTGCAATAATAGCTGTTTGCTGTAAGTGGATTGGCTGTGTTTGAAAAAAAATATTTACTGCTGTTTATATTTGAATTTAATATCGCAACACCATCTGCATTTACATATGGCAATGCAGAAAACACCTTTTGTGAGTACTCCTTTATAAGGTCATAGACACTTGTATTATTAGAAATATTTATTACTCCATTATATGATTTATTGCTTATATTATTTATTCCTATTTTATTCGGCTGTAGAAATCGTGCATAGATTATCTCATCTGTAATATTCTGCATATTTTGTGGTTGTAAATGGTTATCTAAAAGACAAGCAGACATACTTCTGCAATTTAATGTAAGCTCTTTTCCGTATTCATTTACAGAGTTCACAAGGCTGTCTATAACACCAGTAAAAATAGTTTTTTCGTCATAAATAACTCTGATATATTTATATTCGCCATACTCGTTTACACCTCTGAAGGTTACAGTAAGGGTATCAGTATCATCTGACAGGCTGGCTTTAATTTTCATATAATAAGGATTGAACAGCCTTGTAATTGATGTATCTACATTAGTCAGCTCAAATATCATTTATTTTTATCACATCTCCTTCTGCAAGACTATATGTGCATTTTATTTGTGTATTATAGGCTGTTAAAGCTTCTATAGGTATATCAAGCTTGCAGGCTATATCCCATAGGTCTTCGTTTTGCTGTACGATATAGTGTGTAGGTGCTGTGCTGTTTTCTTGCTTAATATAATCACTTACTTCTGTAAAAGCAAAGGTATATTCAACATAATCATCTACCGGTGTACATTTAAGCTTCAGCTCTGACAGATAAGCATACATCGGGTTTATATCACTTACTGACAGAACACCAGCCTTACAGGTATTATATAAATGCTTTAACTGCATATATTGTTCAAAGGCTGATTCACCATAAAATACACCCTCACCCTTTACTATTGTTGCATTATTACCTACATTATGTACAACTGCTGTAGACATAAAAACATTTTGCTGTAAAATATTTGCCGAAGAAGTAACTGTTAATGTATGTGGGTTATGGTACAAGGTATAGCCCATAAAACGCATTATTCCGTGCTTCATAGCAACACCCTTTCATTTGAAATCAGCTTATACTCTATATAATTACCATATACAGTTTGGCTTTGAACAAAGCAGTTAATATATTTATATCCTGATGTTTTTAAACAGCTTAGCATTCGGGGTAGCTCTATCCCCTTTTGAATTTGTATTGTGATTAAAAATTCACTGCTTGATAAAATTGAGTCTATCGGCTTTGAGCTTCCATACACCTTAATATCACAGCTGGTATAGATAGCCTTTTCGCTTACAGCTGTACATTCGTATATCTTGTCATTAACAGTAATTACGGCTTTATCTGAATATGTACCCGACACAGTAAAGGTGATATTTACACTATAGCAACGCTGTATGCTTATATATTTTACATCACCAATAACACAGCTTTGTAATGAAGAAATATTCATATTGATAAGAGCTTGAGAAAGCTCTGTAGCCTTTAAAAATATGCTTTCTCCGTCTGCATAAATTGGAGATAAAAGCTCTATATAAAAGGTAGCTGAATGACTGTTGCTGTTCAGGTCTGTGCTGTCATTTTTCACACCAATTATTGCACTGTACTTATCCTTTAACGGTGTTGAAACACGTTTATTAGTAAAATATGTATATACCCTTACTTTATCAACTCTGCTGTTAAGCTCAGCTTTAATATTATTTAAAATTTCTGTTATATTTATACTCATCACTCCTTTTCATACAAAGAAGCCAACGCCTGTACATACAATGGTTTATCTTTAAAATAAATAATGTTATATTCCTTAATCCAATAATGCTTGTTATGTATATAAGCAATGGCATTTTCAAGATTTATTGGATTTTTTGGGTAAGTGAATATAAAATTGTAATTAGAGTTATCAATCACACCGGCATCAGTGCGATCTGTGCCGGTGTTTTCTTTTGCTCTGTTTTTTACTGGCTGTAGCAAACCCTTTACCTCACACGCTGATTTACCCATATATTCTGATATAACACATTCAGCACCAAGCTGATTTATTCTGTTAAAAACTAGTCGGTAAATCATCTACTTTTACTCCCTTGAACATAAAATTTTTATCCTTTATATACCTTGAAATACTCTTTAAGGATTCATTCAGATATTCACCTGCAAACTGCCTTAATGGTGTACAATTTAATGTAACATCGCCAGCCTTTACGCTTGTAACATTGCTACCCTCTGCTATTACAGAATACTTATAAAAGGCAATTGCAGCTGCAGTGGCGGATAGTCTGCCACTGCAAGCCTCTTTATCAATTCCTTTAACAAGCATTTCATTCAGCTCATCTACAGCGTTATTGCAAAGCCATCTGTACTTTTCTGCCTCATCCTCTGTAAAATGAGTAAGCTCCATAAAGCGTTGAAACACCTGCTGATAATTCATATATTACACCTTCAATACAACAGAAGCGTCATTAAACACCTTTGCAAAGCCACTGATAACACTTATTGAAGCACGCTCCAGCTGACGGTCGATAAGCTTATCGTAATCAACAAGCACATCACCAGCCTGAACAAGCTCCAGTGCACAGGTTTTATCTAAACCGATAATAGTATCACTGCTTAAAGTAGGCACGTGGATAAGCTTTGCACCCATTGGTGTAATCATTTTGCCTGTACCATGAAAATCAAGTGTAGCCTGAGAATCCTGCATTTGTGGCATAGCAAGAATTTTTTCCATCAGTGCTGTTGGAACAAGCATTGTGTTAAGCTCGTATGGTGTTAGAGATGTCCATAGCTTGATAAGGTCTGCGTATGTAAGAGTTCCACTTTCTGCTACATTGATAACAGTAGCAGAGTTTTCGTTGCCGTCACCATTCAGCAGAACCTCTACAGCATCTGCAAGCTGAGTGCGTGCAATATATGCACCAATCTGCTTTAATGTAACTGTAAACAAATCCAGTCTTTGAAAACGAAGTGCCTCATAGCTTGAAACCAGCATTCTGCCCCTTTTCAACAGCTTAACAAGATTCTCCTGTGTTTTAATAACTGTGCTAGGAAGCAACGCACCCTCGCTTACTACCTTTAGCTCCTTCATATCAAAATCAGGGTCTGATACAATACTTCTGTAATCCATACCCTCAATCTTAGTAACTGTTGCTGTAATATCTGGCAATACGTCAGCGTATTCCATACCAAGCTTAATTGCTCTGCTTACATATTCTGGGAATAGTGCCGCTGAGCTTGAGGTCTGGAAAAACTTCTCTACTCTATCTGAATCTGCACCACTTACCTTAATATCAAAACGCTTTAGCTGTCTGCCGAATGCGTCAAGCTTTTCGAGTGGTGTATTCTTGTAGCTTTCGCTTGGGTCAAGCTCCTCAAGGACCTGACTAAAGCTTTTATCCTTTCTGTTATACATACTTTTATCAATATTAATTGTCTTATATAGCTCCATAAATAAAATACCTCCGTTAAATTAAATTTTTAAAGTACAAATGTTACTGTGTTTGAATCAGCACTTAAAACAAGGTGCTGTCTGCCTGCACTGTTTTGTGCAATACCGTCTGCTGTATATACAAGATTACTGTAGCCCAGCTGAATTTCGCCCGAACACTTTGCTGTAACTATACCCTCAAGCATTACACCACAATAACCATTGCGACTGTTTACTGTAACACCTGTAAGTGGTGAATTTTCCTGTGCCTGAGTAACCCTGCCATTTTCACTTAGCTCAACCCACTGGTTAGCTGTTGTTACTGTGCTGTCACATTCAAGTGTAAGCACCTTTTCGTTATATCCTTTAAAATCAATTTTCATATTATTTAACCTCCTGTTATTTTAAGTTTATATTGTTTAAATATTGTATTGGTCATTAAAGCTTGCAGTATAGCTGTAGCTATTTTTTATATTTTCATCACTGCATTGCTTGTTGCTTACAAGCTGTGGTAAACAATAATTTTCTGCGTTTACTCTGCTCTTATACACAGCCACAAATTCCTCAAGCTCGTTTAGTGTCAGCTTTTTTGCAACCTGTAAAAGCATATCTGCATTTGTGTTTTCAAAGCATAGTACACAGTAGCGTATATAATCCTTTTCAAGACTTTCTCTGAACGCTTTACCATACTCTGCATTAATCTCCAGCTGTTTTATATAATCAGCAAGATATTCTATATTATTGCTGTTTACAGCCTTGAAATTACACTTTTTGATTTCAGCTATTAATGCCTCTGCATTTATTGCTGTATTTGTGTTTTGTGTGGTATAGCTTTTTACTACACCAGCCTCTTTTTGGCTTGGCACTGCTACAAATGACCATTCGTAGGCGTCTGATACACTATCAAGTACATAATAGCAACCATTTTCACCCTTAAAATGCTCACAGCTGTGCTGTCTTACATCTGTTTTACACACACTACACAGAACTCTATCAATACTACAGCCAACACTTACCTCTTTTTTTATTCCTGATTCTATAAGCTGTATATCTTTTTCTGTATATTCGTTTTTAGGCATATAGGCTCTTGCAAGTAATCGGTAGTAATCGTCACCATAGGTTGTTTTTTTACCCTGAACATTCTCAACACAGCACGCAAAAATTCTTGCTGTCTGATTTTCTGCTACTGGATTATGATTTGCAATACCTGTTTTACCAACAAATAAATCACTTAGCTGATTAAGTGCGTTAAGAGAAAAAGCCTCGTTATCTCGGTCTATTTCGTTATCGCAAAGCACCACGTTAAACACATACAGCTCGTCACTTTTGTACTGTCGCCTTGTATATTTGTTGATAAGCTCAAGCTCGTTATCAT
>JAXJJE010000270.1:0-2371 GCA_036298405.1 Acutalibacteraceae bacterium | reverse complement strand
GTCTTATAACATATATGAGAACAGACTCATTAAGAATTTCTAACGACGCTATTGCAGAGGTTACAGAGTATATCAGAGGCAGATGGGGAGAAAAGTATCTTCCAAAACAGCCTAGAGTATTTAAATCAAAATCAAATGCTCAAGACGGTCACGAGGCTATCCGTCCTACAATGCCGTCACTAGAGCCAGATAAAATAAAAGCAAGCCTAACAAACGACCAATACAAGCTATATAAGCTTATCTGGGAGCGTTTTACAGCTTGTCAGATGGCAGAATGTGTGCAAAAAACAACAAGTGCCGACATTCAGGGTGGTAAGTATATCTTTAAGGCTACAGGCTGCCGTGTTGATTTTGACGGCTTTACAACACTATATGTAGAAAGTCAGGATTCAGCAGAGGAAAAGCAAAAGGAGCTACCACCACTTGAAAAGGATATGGTAGTAAAGCCAAAGGAAATTACCCCTAACCAGCACTTTACACAGCCACCTGCACGCTTTACAGAAGCGTCACTTATCAAAACTCTTGAAGAAAACGGAATTGGTCGTCCATCTACATATGCGGCTACTATTTCTACAATTACAACACGAGGCTATGTTAAGCGAGAGGGTAAAACATTATTCCCAACAGAGCTTGGCGAAATTTCTACCGATTTAATGCTAAAGCACTTCCCAAAGATTGTAAATGTAAAGTTTACAGCACAAATGGAAGAAAAGCTGGATAAGGTAGAAAAGGGTGAACAGCAGTGGGTTGGACTTTTAGATGATTTCTATGGTGATTTTAACGAAACCCTTAAAAAAGCTAAAGAAGACACAAAGGATATGAAAATAAAGCTTACCGAAGAAGAAACCGACATTGTGTGTGAGCAATGTGGCAGAAAAATGGTAATCAAAATGGGCAGATACGGCAAATTTATTGCTTGCCCTGGATATCCTGAATGTAAAAATGTTAAAAGCCTTGTAGAGTCAATAGGTGTTGCTTGTCCTAAGTGTAATGGTGAGGTTGTTGTTAAAAAGTCAAAAAGAGGCAGAGTTTTCTATGGCTGTAACAACTACCCAGAGTGTGATTTTGTATCATGGACAGAACCAAGCAACGAAAAATGCCCACATTGTGGTCAGATTTTATACAAGAAAAGAGGAAAAATATCAAAGCTTTACTGTGCTACAGAGGGCTGTGGTTTCTCAAAAATTTACGAGGAAGAATAAAAGCGTATGAGTATTAAGGTAATAGGAGCAGGTCTTGCAGGCTGTGAGGCTGCATGGCAGATTGCAAACAGAGGAATAGCTGTAGAGCTTTACGAGATGAAGCCAAACAAAAAAACACCAGCACATCATAGCAATGATTTTGCAGAGCTTGTGTGCTCAAATTCATTGAAGGCGGCAAGAGTAGCCAGTGCTGCAGGTCTTTTAAAGGAAGAAATGCGTAATTTGAATTCTCTGCTTTTAAGCTGTGCCGACAAATGCAGTGTATCAGCAGGTGGTGCATTGGCTGTAAACCGTGACGATTTTTCTGCTATGGTTACAGAAAAAATCAAGAGCCACCCAAATATCACAGTAATCGAGCAAGAAATAAACGAACTACCAACCGACGGTATATGTGTTATAGCTACAGGTCCTCTTACCTCAGACACTCTTGCTGATAATATTAAAGAAAAATTTGGTGGAGCACTAAGCTTTTTTGACGCTGCTGCACCAATAGTAACAGCAGAATCAATAGATTTTGAAAGTGCATTTTTTGCAAGCCGTTATGACAAGGGCAGTGGTGATGATTATATAAATTGTCCTATGAATAAAGAGGAATACGAGCTTTTCCACACTGAGCTTGTAAATGCCGAGCGTGCACCTCTAAAGGATTTTGATGTGCAAAATCCAAAGGTGTATGAGGGCTGTATGCCAATAGAGGTTATGGCACAGCGTGGTGCAGATACAATCCGTTTTGGCCCGATGAAGCCAGTAGGACTTAGAGACCCAAAAACAGGCCATCGTCCTTGGGCTGTGCTACAGCTTCGCAAAGAGAATAACGAGGGTACTTTGTACAATCTGGTAGGTTTTCAGACAAATCTTAAATTCCCAGAGCAGAAAAGAGTATTTTCTTTAATACCTGCACTTAAAAATGCTGAATTTGTAAGGTACGGTGTAATGCACAGAAACACCTTCATAAATTCACCACAGCTTTTAAACTCTGATTTTTCGCTTAAAGAAAATAAAAATATTTTCTTTGCAGGTCAGATAACAGGTGTAGAGGGTTATATGGAGTCAGGCTGTAGTGGCTTAATGGCTGGTATTAATGCTGCCAGACTATACAAGGGTATTGATACTGTTACATTACCAGAGTTTACTATGATAGGCTCACTTTCAGCTTATATCAGCAATCC
>JAXJJE010000269.1:0-5831 GCA_036298405.1 Acutalibacteraceae bacterium | reverse complement strand
GTTAAGGGCGTTGCCCTTAAAACCCATAAGGGGTTTCACCCCTTAACCCCAAAAGCCTTTAAAAAGGCTTTACCCAAACTTTAAGTTTTGGGTTTGTGCGTATCTCGACAAACTACAATTTGTTTTATTTCGCTGAACGCTTATATAAGATATATCCTAATGGATAAAAAACTACTGTTAAAAATTTCTTAAAGCCTGTATTTGGGATTTTGCAAATTTCTGAAAATTTACAGCCATATTGCAAGCCATCTCTTGATAAACCGATTATCTGGAACAAAAACTTCTTTGGTGCATATTTTGCATAGTCCCAGCAATCGTTTATAAAATGCTTACGCATAAAAAAGGTTTCTTTTAAAGCCTGTGTCTTTTTTGATGCAGTAAGTGCATTGTCTGTGTCATTAATATAATATCTTAGTGCTTTATTTATGTATCTAGCCTTATACATTCTACCTATAGTATTCCAATATATATTCTCTGGGTAGAAGTGCAGACCCTTTTCCTCTGGGAATGGATGCTCCTTCATAATGTCTGTTCTTGTCATACCCCAAAGCTCTCCATCGATTTTATATTTAAGCTTAAAATCAAGGTCGTTACAGTCTATATAATCCTGTTGCATTGGAGTACCAAAAATATTACCATCAAGGTCACAGCATCGGCAGGATATTCCGTAAAAGCTTTTCTTCTGGTCGTCTGGAATTTTATTCCACTCCTCAATAAACACCTCTAGTGCATTATCTGTACAGCTATCGTCTGAATCAAGGATTATAAAAAATTCTCCCTGTGCAATATCAAGAGCCCTGTTTATAGCAATATGTTTACCTTGATTTTCTTGATATTTATAGATTATAGGGAAAAAGGTTGCCTCACTTATAATTTCATCTACAACCTCTTTTGTATTGTCGGCAGAGCCGTCGTCAATAATAATCCACTCAAAGCTTTTAAAGGTTTGAGAATTAAGACCCTCAAAAGCTCGTCTTAATGTACCTGCACGATTATATGCAGGAGTAAATACGGTAATCAAAGGCTTTTCCATTATAATCTACACCCTTCGTTTATTTTAATTTCTTTAGGAATTTATTTTTTAGTTCTTTAATTTCGCTGAAGCTGAACATAATAGGAATACTAATCGCATAGCCTACAATAGCAGCCACCAAGCATGCAGCAGCAAATACAAGCCATGTATCAAGTGCAATTAGATTTCTGATAGCAGTGAAAATTGCAACAAGTACAAAGAACGCTAGCCAGCCTCTTAGCATAGATGGGAAGAAGCTTGTAAGCTTTTGCTTTAGCAGATGTGCTGAATAAATAGGTATAAAGAAGAACGCTCTCAGACTCATAAGTACAGAGCTTGTTCCTGCAATTACATAAACATTGTTGTCACCAAGGTCGTAAACATTAATAACAAAAACTGTAATTGCAATACTTACCACACCTACACCCAAAGCAACCAAAACCGGAAGCTTTAGCTTGTTGCATACAGAGTTAAGCATTGTCATACATTGTGTATGTGCTGTAAACAGGTATGTTACACAGGTTAGCACAGACAAAATCTGAATAACCTGAATTTCTTCTGGCGATTTTGACGGCTGCCATAATGTGTAAAACTCATAACCAAAGGCTATAAAGCCTGCTATTGGTACTGTAAGAATAAAGCTTAATATTCTTGAAGTAAAGCTTACCTCTTTTACAAGCCCCTTTATATCATCCTTAGCATAAAGAATTGTATAATGAGGTGCAAATACACCACCAATTGTTGCAATAAGACTACTGATACAATGTGGTATAGTTTTTGCAATAGATAGAATACCCATCATTGTTGCACCAAGTGCAAGGTTACACATAAGCAAATCTACACCAGAAATCAAAGCATTACTTAGCTGTGCAAGAGACATCCACAAACCAGCAGCTAAAATAATTTTAACATATTTAAACTTAAAGTTTTTAAAGCTTATCTGTACATCTGGTAAGATTTTCTTTTTTACTGTGATATTTGTTAACAATAAGAATACACCACTTGCTAGTGTTGCCAGTGCAATAAAGTAAAGCTTAGCTGGGAAGCAAGTAAATAGTATTACTATAAGTGCAATTTTTAAAAGGTTAGAAATTATATCACGAATAGAGTTAATTTCTAGTCTGTTCTTTACAAAGGTAGCTGTTGTAAAAATAGCTGTAACCACGCTTATAACAAATGTTAAGAATGTAATACCAAAGGTAATCTTAACACTGCCTATTAGCTTTGCTGGTACATCTAAGAAAACTTCGAGATAACCAGTGAACAATCCTGCTGCAAGTAGCATTACACCTGCAAGGAATAAATCTGCAACAAGCACCGAGCTGAATAGCTTTGAAGCCTTCTTTTTGTCACCCTGATGGTAGGCTATTGAAATAAATCTACCAGACATAGAGTTTAGTGCAGATGTTATTATAGTTGCATACTGTACAAAGTTATTAGCTAGTCCTATAAATCCATAGCTTTCTGTACCAAGTGCCTGTACAAGATATGGTGTAAGGAAAAAGTTTATTGCCATATTTACGCCAAATGAAATTATTGACGCTAGCAGATTAATGGTCATCTGTTTACTTGTGTTTTTCTCAGCCATTATTCACCCTTCTTATTTCTTTGAAATAGATAATAAATATTCCTTTGATTTATTTTGCTCATCTAGGAAGAAGCTTTCAACTGCACTCCAGTCAGTATCAGCATCTATTTGTGGATTATACCCCTTTGCCAGAATACGATTTTCTAATCCAAGCTTAATCATAAGCTCCTTTGAGCGATTATTCTCGCCTGTTTGTGTATCTGTTTCAACCACAAAATTCTTGTGATATATAAGTGAAAATGCATTGCCGTGGAATGAGTTTGTGCAAACATAGGCTGCATTTTTTATCAGACCTAAAAACTTGTCGGCAGTTACTGCGTCCATATATGTAAGCATTGGGTCTTTAACCTTATGTGCCTTGTTAAGATAGATTACCTTCATACCATTTTTTCTTGCAAGCTCAAGTGCGTAATTAACCAGATTTTTTGGATTTAACACTGTGAACACGAAAATATAAGGCTCGTTTATGTCAACATCAGCAGCAATTTCGTCCCACTTATCGCTAGAAAGCAACAACGTTGGGTCTACATTTATAACAGCATCCTTACCTGCTACATTTTTAACTATATCTTTGCCACTCGCCTCTCTTACAGAAATGCCACTAAAGCGACTTATACGCTCTTTGTATGCCTCTTGCTTTTCTTGTGGTAATTGCTTTGTACCAAAGCTTGCAGCGTAAGAAAACTTCTGAGAATCCTTAGCAAAATCAAGGAAGTAAGCAGAGTCAAAGCCAGCACACACCGGGCTCCACACCTGGTCACTACCTGTAATAAAGCCATCAAATTCACTAGCACATTCGTTGATTGTTTCTTTAGTATATGGCTTTGTCATCTTTAAAAAGTGTTCGCCAAAATACTGTGAATTTTTACGCTCCTTAGTAATATGCTTTGCATAACGTAATGTATAGCAATAGTTCTTTAGTGACTTGCCCTTAATATATTTTACAATCTTTGCTCTGTCTTCAATAAATTTACAACGATAATTAATAACCTCGTTCTCTACGCCCATATCATTAAGAAAGTTCTGTAAAGCATATGTCTGCAAAACAGCACCATAGCTTAAAGCGTGATGAAAAGTAACTATACCTAATTTTTTATACATAACAAACTCCTATAAATTATCAAACTATATTACATAGCATTTTATTCTTACACAGCTTCAGTATACTTCAGTTTGCGAACTGCTCCTTTTTCTCTTCTTAGTTTATTTGAGATAGTCGCAGTTATAGCAAGACATATAAACCATGGTACTATCTCTTGTGGATACAACAGTACATTACCTGATGCACAATAAACTAAACAAATAGTCTGTACAGAAACTGAAAATACAAGTAAAAACTTTTGATTTTCGTTAGTCTCATCACTACGCATTAACATAATTGTACGTCCATAAAAAGTGAATAAACCACCAAACAGTAGCACGCACCCTACAATACCAAGCTCTCCTAAAAACTCGTAGTAAACGTTATGTCCAAAGTGTTTCCATACTTCACCCTGAATTATAACATTTTGGTTGAATAGATATTGGTTGAAGCTTCCTATGCCCATACCAAATAAAGGCTCTTTCTCAAGCATATCAAAACAGAAAGGCCATAAATCTACACGACCTGTCAGACTTGTCATAGAATCCTTATCAGCAAATCTCTCGAAAAGGTGTGAAAACTGTGGAACTATTGAGCCTACCACAACCATACCACACAATGCAATAAGGATAATTGGTAGTATTTTCATAAGTCTACCCTTTTTTCTGGAGATTAAAAGCAAAGCAGACATTGTTATAATCGGTGTTAAAAACAACATTCGCTTACTTGTAAGAATAAGTGCCCAAAACATTATAAGTAAGAAAAACATATTTGTCTTGCTGAATTTTTCTCTTGAAAAATACTTTGCAAAATAAACAGCGATACCTATATTCATAATAAAGGCAGCCTCACCCTTTTCTCTGGCAAAACCAGAGTATGAACCCGACCATCTTATCTCCTGAATCATCATTTGATTAACCTCAGGGTGTCTTGAAGGGTTTACAATAAACCAAAAGTAATCAATCATCAGATTTTCTATAAATGATGATAATATAATAGAAACTGCAATTACTATACATACTACCTCTATAGC
Organism: Acutalibacteraceae bacterium; assembly: GCA_036298405.1. GTDB lineage: Bacteria > Bacillota > Clostridia > Oscillospirales > Acutalibacteraceae > CAG-964. The sequence goes on along the minus strand of JAXJJE010000269.1, from coordinate 1,117 downwards.
CTTTATTGTTTTTTCAAACAGACTTTCTGGATAATCAACCAGCAATAAAAGCGAAGAACAAACATACACCTGAGTCATTTTTAGCGTCGTTTCGGGATCAATGGTATATGTTAACGATAAAGTAATATATAGTGTCGTAAGTATCATTAGAACGCTAGGTGTTGTTAATAACACCTTTTTTCTTCTAAAAACAATAACTGCTGCTGTTATTACACCCACAGCTATTACAAGTGGCATTCTTAATTTACTAGGAAATGCCGATACACCACCAACCGATATAATTGTAAACGCAAAAACCAAAAAGGTTGTAACAAGCGTTTTAAAATCAAAATTTATCTTTAAACCTTTTGAATTATCATTTAAACTGTATTGATTCATATATTTATAACCTCAATTACAGGCTTGCAAAAGCCTTTATGCTAAGTGAAAATATAAAATCGCCCATTTTTAAGCACAGCCATTTTATGAATGTTTTTTTAGTAAGATATTTTTTACAGAAAGAAAGCTTAAATCCCCTTGCTTTTTTTGCGTTCTCTTTAAACTGTACCGAATACGACTTACGTGCATTCAGAGTGCACATAAGAGTAAGCAAGGTAAGATAAGTAATAAGCTCATTCTTCTTTATATAGTCCTCAAGCTGTGGGTATTCTCTGCGAGATATCTCTGAGATTTTCTCCATAAAATAAATATAATCAAAAAACTTTTCAGAAAATTCACATAACGAAGATGAGCCTAAATGTCTGAAATATCCATATTTTCCTACACTCTTATAACAAACAGACTCTGCCTTCATAAGAAACTCAAAAAAAAACATCTTATCCTCATTTATTTTTCTTGCCTCATCAAATTTAATTGTACGGCAAATATCGCCCTTGTAAAGGTTTGTATAAATAGCATCGCCAAATCTGCCGTCTAAAAACTTACATATAAAATCCTCTTGATTCTGTGAGGAATATTCAAAGCCATCTGAACGAAAGCTCTTGTTACCCTTTTCGTCAACTATGTATGTATCTATAATTGAAATATCTGAATTATTTTCTAAGGCAAGATTATATAAATACTCATATAAATCACTATCAGGAGAATCGTCGGCATCACAAAAGCCTATATATTCGCC
>JAXJJE010000268.1:0-3836 GCA_036298405.1 Acutalibacteraceae bacterium | reverse complement strand
TAGAAGATTCGCTTTGCGTGTTTCTTTAATTTGTGGTATTTATAATTTCCAAATGTAGGTTATCGAACAGGTCTAATATTTGGGAGTATTACAATGAAAGATAATTTACCATTAGAGATTGAAAGAAAATATCTTATAAAAATGCCCGATGTTTCTGTGTTAGAGCAACAGCCAATTTATAAAAGAATAGAAATGGAGCAAGCGTACCTTAGAAGTGAGGGTATGCGTGTAAGAAAGAGTATTATAAACGATAAGGTAATATGCAAAAAAACATTTAAAAGAAATATTACAAATGTTACACGTGTTGAAATTGAAGATGATATTTCAGAAGAGGCTTATAATGAGTATTTAAGGGATATAGATGAGGGCTCAACAATTATAAAAAAGGTTCGTCATTGCTTTGTGTATCAAGAGCAGTTTTTTGAGCTGGACATTTATCCGTTCTGGAACGACCGTGCTACACTAGAGCTAGAAATAAGCAACGAGGAGCAAAAAATTACTTTGCCACCATTTATAACCCTTATAAAAGAGGTTACCGAAGATAAAAGATATACAAACCGTTCGCTTTCGTATAATGTTCTTACTGAAGAAATTTAATACATTTTTTGTAGTGCTTATATAAAAATAAAGTAAAATAAAAAACAACAAATTTAATAATGATAATTATTATTAAATTATCTTGACTATTACTATATATGGTGCTATAATTATCTTAAAGAACTAAATATGGGAGGAATAATTATGGCAAATATAGATGTAAGAGTATCAGGTGCAAATCTTGAGCAACAAGAGATAGATGCTTATGTAGCACGTGCCAGAGAAAAATATAAGGGTAGAACAATAAAAGCGATAGATATAAAGGTTGATGGGGAATATGTTGATCTTGATTATACCTTTGAACCAGTTAAGTTTGACCGTATTCGCAGAATAACAGGTTACCTTGTTGGTACAACAGAACGCTTCAACAATGCTAAAAAAGCAGAGGTAGAAGACCGTGTGAAGCACGACCTTAACAGCACAATGGAGCAGATTTAAGCAAATAAATTAAAAAACAAAAAAGCGTTACCGTTTTGCTTGACAGCAATTCTGGTAACGCTTTCTTTTAATTTTCAACCAAATAATTTTTCACTTAACTACTCAATTAGTAGCTATAAACCCGTACGCAAAAACTTATAAATCACTCTAAAAATATAAGTGTATACCCTCTTTAAAATATACCTTTGTAATTTCAAACAAAATACCATAAATAATAAAATAGATAGAACTTATTACTTTTTTTCGGTTCTGTAATAAATTATATCTTAGTATAATTTTTGCACACCACCACCATATAAAAAATACATTATGTATATTACCATTTATGGAATAAAAGTACAATGATTTTTAGTTGTTGTTATTGTAGAAATTAATTGCTGTTTTAAATGTTTAGATGTTTATAGTGACAAATTATAGGCTATATGCTTATTAAATAGTATGAATAATAAGATAGAGTAAATAATAGTCAAAAATAGCTGTAGAAATGCACTTTGTTGAAATTATACAAAAAATACAGGAGTTTTACTGTTTTTTACTTGATTTTATGCTGGTGATATGATACAATTTGCGTGTTGAGATAATGTAGATATTTATCTAAATTTTACATACGAAGTGATAAAACCTGCATAATCTAGTATAAAATAAATTAATTAAGGTGAAAGTAAATGAGTAATTGGGTAAACAAATCAATTTTTTATCATATATATCCACTTGGTTTTTGTGGTGCACCAGAATATAACGATGGTGCTACAGTATACAGACTTGATAAGCTGAATGATTGGATAGGTCATTTAAAAGAGCTTAATATAAACGCTATATACTTTGGCCCTGTTTTTGAGTCAACAAAGCATGGTTATGACACAAAGGATTATTACAAGATTGATTGCAGACTGGGTAGTAACGAGTCCTTTAAGAAAATATGTGATACCTTGCATAAAAACGGTATAAAAATTGTGCTTGATGGTGTTTTTAATCACGTTGGCAGAGATTTTTGGGCATTTAAAGATGTACAGCAAAATCGTGAACGCTCAGAATATTGTAGTTGGTTCCAAAATCTTAATTTTGGTGGCAACAGTCCTATGGGTGATCCGTTTTGGTATGAGGGATGGAGTGGACACTATGACCTTGTAAAGCTGAATTTGCAAAATCCAAAGGTAGTTGAGCATTTGCTTGGTGCTGTAGGTATGTGGATTGATGAGTTTGGTATTGACGGCTTGCGTTTAGATGCAGCAGATTGTGTAGACCTAGGATTTTTCAGACAGCTGAAGGATTTTTGTAAAAATAAAAACCCTGATTTCTGGCTTATGGGTGAGATTATACACGGTGATTATAATCGTTGGGCTAATAAGGATACTCTTGATTCTGTAACAAACTATGAATGCTATAAGGGTATTTATTCATCACATAATGACCATAACTATTTTGAAATTGCACATTCATTGCAAAGACAATTTCAGCAGGGTGGTATTTACCAGAATTTATGTCTGTACAGCTTTCTTGATAATCACGATGTTAACAGAATTGCAAGTAATATACGAGATAAAAACCATTTGAAAAACTCTTATACAGTAATGTATTGTATGCCAGGTGTACCATCTATATATTATGGTAGTGAATGGGCTGTTGAGGGTAGCAGAAGCAACAACAGCGATTCTGCGTTGCGACCAGAGCTTAATATAGGACAAATAACCAATGCAAATGAACAGCTTAATGAGCATATAAAAAAGCTTGGTAAGGTGCGTTTAGCTTTAGAGGCATTACAGTTTGGTAATTATAAGAATGAATGTATAAGAAATGAGCAGCTTGTTTTTTCTAGAAGCTTTAATAACCAGTATGTGTATGTGGCACTTAATCTTAACGCTGGTAGGCAGACAGTTGAATTTAACGCTGTGGGGGGATTCTCTAAGCTGACTGACGCTTTAACAGGAGAGAGCTTTGATAATACTGGCTATGTAAGAATTGATTTAGAGGGCAACAGTGCGAGAATTTTAGTTATGAATAATAACGACTTTGTGCTTGAGACTGAGCCAGCTCCAGAAGAGATAGTACCTGAGGAAATAATACCAGAATCAGTATTTGCAGAGTCTGAACAGGTTGAAGAAGAAATTGATGTAATCACAATTGAAGTACCAGATAACTGTGTTGAAAAATGTGTGTTACAAACTATCGTTCAGCCAGAGGTTAAAATTCCAGTGGTTGAAGAGCTAGCCGAAGAAGCAGATAATGATTATACTCCTGTTATAGAGGTTACAATGCCTCTTGAGGAGGTTACACCAGGTAGATATCGTCACTACAAGGGTAATGAATACGAGGTGGTTTATGTAGCAAAGCATACCGAAACACTTGAGGATATGGTTGTGTATTTTGATGTTAATACACATCAGTATTGGGTAAGACCATACGATATGTTTATTGAGCTTGTAGAGAAGGATGGCAAATTCATACGCAGATTTGACAAGCTGAGCTGATTATAATATAAATATTATTGATAAAATCAAGGCATACCTGCTTTTATTTAAGTGGGTATGCCTTTGTGTTTTAGTAGGAATTTTTATGCTTATATTATGGTTATAATAGATATGTTTTATGGTTGCATTTTAGCTTGAAAAATGTTACAATGTAATTCATAATGCAGTAATTGTATATTGCTCAAAGGTGGGGTAGCTATGGTAAAAAGTATGACAGGCTACGGTGGTAGCCGACAGATAATTAACAACAGAGAAATATCTGTAGAAATTCGTTCAGTAAACCACAGATATTTCGAGCTTAATTGCAGAACACCACGAGAAATGGGATTTCTT
>JAXJJE010000267.1:0-6621 GCA_036298405.1 Acutalibacteraceae bacterium | reverse complement strand
TCGCCTTGCGAGGACGCAGTATGAAGTGTGGTGCAAAATATGCCGTGAAGAAGTCTACTTTTTAATAGAGATTAGTATTAATTATTTTCCATTTATCCACAAGCCTTTCAAGTGTATACATAGCATTTGCAGACGAGGTTGACGGCAAGCAGATTGCATCCTTATCTACTAAATGGCATTGATATTTATTGTAGTATTTTTCTGCTGTTTTACCATTCAAAAAGATTTTCTCTATATGTGCACAATCGAATATTTCTTGCAGATTACTTGGCACTACCTGCTTGATAGAGCTGTCTGAGCTACCTACAATTTCGCATTGATACACCACATCCCACAATGCTATTTTTGAGGATAATAAAAGCTCCTTCTTTTCGGCAATGGTTTCAGGAACAGGCACCTCAAGCACAGCAGACAGCACCTTCCAGAATCTGTTTTGAGAATGAGCATAAAAGAATTTTTCTTCTCGTGATTTCACAGACGGAAAGCTACCCAAAATCAAAAATCTTGACTCTTCATTATATACAGGCTTAATGGGATGAACAACCATATTTTTTCACCTCGTTAAATAATTCTCTTATAAAGCATTTAAAAAGCATACAGGCACACGCTGTATAACAGCTTGCCTATATGCTTTTATAGATTAAATAAAAATATTATTAAAAAATATTATTAATCGCCTTTGGTATCATTTCTATTATGTCAGTGGCTTGCATACTTATACTTCCGTATTTTTCCTGTGCAAGGTCACCAGCATAGCCATGACAATACACACCACTTACAGTTGCACTAAATGGTGCCATTCCCTGTGCAAGCATACCAGCTATCATACCTGCAAGCACATCTCCACTGCCAGCCTTAGCCATACCCTTATTACCTGTAGGGTTAATTGTCACCTTACCCTTTGGATGTGCCACAACTGTGTAAGCACCCTTTAACACAACTATTACATTGTACATCTTAGCAAATTCAACAGCTACAGTAATACGGTTTTTCTGAATAATATCTACATTTGTGTTTAAAAGTCTAGCCATTTCTCCTGGGTGTGGAGTAATAATAATAGGGGCATTTGACTCTGTAAGAATATCCAGATTATCAGCAATAGCGTTAAGTGCGTCGGCATCAAGCACCATAGGTGCTGTACTGTTGCGAATTACATACTCTGTAAGCTCTTTAGTCTTTGGTGTTGTACCTAATCCACAGCCAGCAACAACAGCAGTTGCTTTGTGCAAGCTTTTCTCAAGCATTTCAATGCTGTCTGCACTTGCGTATGGTAAAAACACAGCCTGAGGTATATTAGCTGCAAGAATAGGATAAAGATTTGACGGAATAACAGTTTTTATCAAACCAACACCACTACGCAAAGCACCCTCAATGCACATCTGTGCTGCTCCCATCATTCCATAGCTACCACACAAAACAGAAAGCGTACCATTACTGCCCTTATTTGCAGAAATATTTTTCTCTGGCATAAGTCTTGCAAGCTTGCTACCGTCTATTGTTTCAGTAAAGCAAGTGCTGTCGTAAATCAAGCCTTTATTTATTCCCACCTGTGCCACAGTCGTTTTGCCACAATAATCCATTGATGGATATAAAATATGGCACGGCTTTAATGTAGAGAACGAGATTGTAACATCAGCTTTAAATGCAGTATTATTAATCATACCATTGTCACAGTTTACTCCACTTGGAATATCTACTGCTAACACCTTACTGTGTGTGCTGTTTACTAAATCAGCAAGCACTCTCATATTGTCGCTTAAAGCACCCTTAAAGCCTATACCATAAATAGCATCAATCACATAATCAGCAACCGAGATAATATCCTTAACCCTTTGGCTGTACTCCCATATACGCACAACCTCTACACCGTTGCTTAATGCCTGCTCTAATGCCTGAACACTGTCCTCTGTACGAGGTTCACCGTCTACAAGCAAGGCATATGCTTTTATACCCTGCGATGTAAGATACTGAGCAGCCACAAAGCCATCACCACCGTTATTGCCTTTGCCACACAGTACTGCTACAGTAGATTTTTTTGTAGCTCCCATTTGTGATATAAGAGCCTTTCCAACCTGCACACCTGCATTATTCATAAGCTGAAAATAGGTTGAGCCACGTTCTACCTGATTTCGCTCTAGTGCTCGTGTTTGCTCGCAAGTTAATATCTTCATACAACTAACCTCCTATGTCCCCTGCTGATTAATTTATTACTTTGCTTTAATAAGAGCTACCTTTACTTCTGGCTTTAAATAAAGCTTTATAGCGTCTAAGGTTTTTTTATTTGGTGCAAACACCACCATAACCTTACCATATTTATTGGTTTGAACAACAAAACGGTATTGCGAATCGTCATCGTCGTATGTACCAAGCTGTAGCACCTTATCGCAACGGTCTGCGTTCAATCGATTTTCGCTGACCTTCTCGAAGCCCTCTATTTTATTTATATCAATACTCAATATTTTTTTACGTCTGCGTTTAGCCATAATTTTATCTATTTGCAGATTATTACTTGTTACCTCGTATTCATATTCTCTATCTAAGCCAGTAATAACCAGCCAGCAAAAATAAGTTTCAAACGCTGCACCAGCTGCACCTAAGAATATAAAATAGCCATTAATAAGCACTCCTAAAACAACGCCCAATAAAAATACAGCAAAAATACTCATTATCATTAACACCTTAATTAACAGGTCTTTTGCTGTTTTTTCATTTTTTACAATTTGCTCAACATATGCTTCCATTTTTATAAGCTCCTTACTTTTTGAATATCTTACACATTATTTTAACATTTTACACAGTTCAAATCAAGCATATATAACAAAATTAAAGCTATATTAATATTTACGCCTACCACTATACTTGTAGCTACCTCAACCGTTATAAAAAACATCAAGAGCACACTAACAGCGTAGCAAGCACTGCTTTTATAACAACACCTTAGCAATAATTTGAAAATTTTCGTTTATAATACAATATATCCCTAAAATTTCACACAAATTTCTATTGATTTTTTGTAGCTTGTATAGTATTATTAACGATAGAAGGTAATGAAAATGGAGGTGTTCTTTTATGGATAAAACAATGATCTTTTCAATTGTAAACGATAAGGATGAGGCATTTCGTAAAAATCTTAATCTTGTATATGACGCACTTAAAGAAAAAGGCTACAACCCTATTAATCAGATGGTTGGATATATTCTGTCAGAAGACCCTACATATATTACAACACATAAAAATGCCAGAGCTACTATAAGCAGAATGGAACGAGATGAGATTTTAGAGGTACTGCTTAAATCCTACCTTAACAAGGATTAATTACAATTGATATTAAAAAAGCCAAGTGTGTAAGCTGTTTTTCAGCTTACACACTTTTTTGTATTTGCATATAAATACACTGCACTATAGTCTATTAACAATATCGAGTATAACTTAAACACTTTTACTTACAAAGCAAGTATAGCTACTTTTATTTAGTGCATATTACCACAAAAAAGAGCTTTCTTTAAAATTTTTTCAAGGTTTATTCAAGGTATACACAATAAAATATAATAGAATAACTAGCAGGTATAACTATAGCTTTTACATAAAAAGCTATAACAAATAACGTTTTGCTGATATACCTGCAGTGCATTTGATATTTGTAAAAATATATAAGGAGTGACTTGTCAAATGGTAGAGGTTAAAAACCTTGTAAAGCGTTACGGTGATAAGCTGGCTGTAGACCACGTTAGCTTTACTGTAAACGAAGGCGAAATTCTAGGCTTTCTTGGTCCAAACGGTGCCGGAAAATCTACAACAATGAACATCATTACAGGTTATCTGTCATCAACATCAGGTACTGTAACTATTGATGGCTGTGAAATTCTTGATGACCCAAAGGGTGCAAAATCAAAAATAGGCTATCTTCCAGAAATCCCACCACTTTATCAGGATATGACTGTAAAAAGATATCTTGAGTTTGTGTACGACCTTAAAAAGGTAACATTACCTAAAAAGGAACACCTTGAAGAGGTTTGTAAGGTAACTAAAATAACAGATGTTTACAACAGAATCATCAAAAACCTATCAAAGGGCTACAGACAAAGAGTTGGTCTGGCACAGGCTCTTATTGGTAATCCACCAGTAATTATTCTTGATGAGCCTACAGTTGGTCTTGACCCTAAGCAGATTATCGAAATGCGTAACCTTATAAGAGGCTTAGGTAAAAAGCATACTGTAATTTTATCTTCTCACGTATTGTCAGAAATTCAGGCAGTATGTGACCGTATTGTTGTTATCAACCACGGTAAGCTTGTTGCTGACGAAAACACAACAGACATTACAACAAATCTTACTGGTGCAAAGCGTATACAGCTACATATTGATGGTGACGAAAGAACAGTTTTACCTGCACTTCGTAATATCGACGGTGTGTCAAGGGTTCGTAAGGTTATGAGAACAGTAGACGGCTTTAACGAGTATATTGTTGAGTCATTGCCAGATAACGACACACGAAAGGCTATTTTTAAAGCAATGGCAAAAATAGATTGCCCTATAGTTATGATGCGTAACGCAGAAATGTCACTTGAGGATGCATTCTTAAAGATTACAAGTGGTGTTAATGTAGATGTAAAGGGAGGTAGAAAATAATGTCTGCAATTTTTAAAAGAGAGCTTAACGCTTATTTTACATCTCCAATAGCTTATGTAGTTTATGCAGTGGCTGCATTATTTGGAGGTATTTTCTTTTGGGCTATGGTACTTTCAAGAGATACAACAGAGCTAACCTATGTATTTTTAAATATGGTATCAATTGTAATCATTCTTATACCTATTTTAACAATGAGATTATTCAGCGAAGAGAAAAACAAAAAAACCGAGCAAGGCTTGCTTACTGCTCCTGTTAGTCTGTTCGAAATTGTTATGGGTAAATACCTTGCAGCATTAACTGTATATGCTGTTATTATGGTATTATTTATTATTTACGGCGTTATAATAAGCACATTTGCTCCACCATCATGGCCTACAATTTTCTGTAATATTTTAGGTTTACTACTATTTGGTGCTGCACTTATCTCTATAGGTATATTTATTTCTTCATTAACAGAAAGCCAGATTGTTTCTGCAATTATCTCTATTGGTGTAGGCTTGTTTATTTCTTTTATGGATAATATAGCCGGCTCAATAGGTGTTACATTTATTCAGAACATACTATATCAAATTTCTTTCACAACACCATACCAAAACTTTGCTTTGGGTTTAATTAAATTATCAGACGTTGTTTTCTTTTTGAGTGTTCCTGTATTGTTTAACTTCTTAACAATCAAGGTGCTAGAGAGAAGACGTTGGAACTAAGGAGGTGCCACAATGAATAAGGATAATAAGGATTTAAACGAAATGCTTGAAAACGAGGAGCTTACTTCTGTAGAAGAAGCTACAGAGGAAGCTGTTGAAGAAGCTGTAGAAGAAATTGCAGAGGATAAAAAAGCTGAGAAAAAGAGCAAAAGCAAGAGCAAGGGTGGCATTAAAAAGTTTTTCACTGCCAGAAAATTCAAAAAGGGTGGATTTTCAATTGCTGTAACAGCTGTATTTATAGTTGCTGTTATCTTACTTAATATGATTGCTATTATGGCTACCAACAAGGTTTCTATGCTGTCTATTGACCTTTCAGAGCAACAAGCCTACAATCTTTCTCAGGATACAATAGATTTTCTTGAAACAATAAACAAGGATGTAACTGTTACTGTACTTGCATCTAAAACAGATTTCGAGTCAGCTAACCAATACTATAAAATGGCTAGTATTCTGATTGATAAAATGCATAACGTGAACAAGAAAATTAAAATCACCTATGTAGATCTTACAGCAAATCCTACCTATGTAAATAAATACGAAAACGAAGAGCTTCACGGTGGTGAGTTTATTGTAAGCTGTGGCGATAAGTACAGAGTACTTTCTCCTACAGAGGATTTATTCGAGATTGGCTATACAGAAGACTATACATCTACAGTTGTTCAGGGTGTTAAGGTAGAGCCAGCTGTAACAACAGCTATTCTGAATGTAACATCTGAAAATCAGGTTAAGGTTCAGTTTATTGAGGGCTTTGGTAAGCCTGCAAACTACAGCGATGAGGCATTTAAAAATCTTCTAAAGCAGAACAACTACGATGTAACTACAGTTTCAACTCTTACAGAGGATATCGCAAGTGACGCTCAAGCAGTTGTACTATTTACTCCAACAGTTGACCTTGATGAAGCTTCAGTAGAGAAAATCAAGAAATTCTTAAACAACAACGGTGAATATGGTAAAAACCTTATCTACGTTGCCTGTGAAGAAGCTATAAATGCTCCTAACCTTGCTGCTCTTATCGAAGAATGGGGTATGAAGCTAGGTGAGGGTGTAATAGCAGAAACAGACCCATCAAGACTTCTGACAAACAGCTATTATATTTCTATTTCAGACTACGAGAATGCCGAGTATACACAAGGCTTAAAAGACTCATCCTTGCCTACAATCATCGGTTATTCAAGACCTGTAGAAATTAAAAACGCAAACACAGCCTCTGCATTGCTTACAACCTCTGAATCAGCAAAGTTTGTTCCATTTGGTTCAGACGAAAGCTTTGCATTTGACGATGTAGAGC
>JAXJJE010000266.1:0-3859 GCA_036298405.1 Acutalibacteraceae bacterium | reverse complement strand
TTTCATATTATACTAAACTCTGATAAAAAGTGGACAAGGATTTACTAGCAGATTTTGTGACAAACGAATACTGACCCACAGCAAGGACGACGCCTTGCGAGGACGCAGTATGAAGTTTGGTGCAAAATATGCCGTAAAGAAGTCCACTTTTAATAGAGTTTAGTATTAATCTTTTATAACGTAGTTGTCGGATAATGTCTTTCTTTAAAATAATAGTAGGCTCTGTTTATTCTATCTTCAATGCCATAATAGATATTAATATTAAAATCTATGCAATATTCTAAGAACTCGCCATCTTTTGGAATTACATAAGCAAAACGGCTTTGCTCATACTTAATTACCTCTAAATAATCATTCCAGTATGAACTGGAATCAGCAGACTCTGAATATACACTTAAAAATGGCTTTATTGCTTCACACACCTCTATGTTAGTTAGCTGTCCGTTTGTTTTATATAATAGCTTTTCTGGCGAAATAATACCTGCTTTTACCTCTGCTATTAAAGCATCACCAAGATGATATCTAAAGCTATCACTATAATAATCATTTTTTATAACCCATATAACTAGGTACAAAACCCAATTAAACGAGTAGTCATAAATCGTATTGAAATCATCATCTGTAAGTGCATATTCTTTTTTATTAAACAGCTTACAATATTCACTAATAGCATCTTCAATGCTCTCTTCAGCAGATATGATAAAATCGTGCTTAAAGATTGGATTAATATTACGCTTTGGTGGGTTTTTAGCCAGCTTAGCTATTACATAGCACATCACCAAAATAAACACACCCAGCACCATGAATACAACTGGAATAAAAACCGGAATTACAATAAAAATCAGAGCTGAGAATGCCATCCATAAAAGCCACAGTTGCATAAAAAATCCAGAAATAAGTACCCATTTACGATTTTTTACTGCACGCACAATACCAGCAACTGTAACTGTAAGTGCTGACACAGCGTGAACAGTCAGTATTACTAAAAAAGACAGTGGCACAAAGTCGTCAATTTCTGTCCAAAGACAGATACTCAAGATAGAGAAAATCAGGTACGCAACCTCTACCAGTATACCTATACTTAAAAATATTATTCTTAAATTTCGTTTCATTTTTCAACCTCTTTTTAATAGAGTTTAGTATAAAATCACAATTTGTCGTATTTCTTTAAAAATTCAATTGCATTGCTATAAAACAGCTTTTCCAGCAGTGCTTCGCTATAATTCTTTGAAAGCAGGTATTCATACAGGTCTGCCATGCTTTCTGCACCCTTTATGCAGTCTGGCATATCGGCACCGTCAAAGTCACTGCCAAGTGCAACTACATTCTCGCCACCAAGTGACAGAAAATGCTCTAAATTCCTATGAATATGAGAAAAATCTGCGTTGCCGTCATCTGCAAGAAAGAATCTGTAAAAATTAAGACCAACCAAGCCACCTATTTTGCATATGTATTTAAATTGCTCGTCTGTAAGATTACGCATATGAGAGCATATTTCTCTTGAATTTGAGTGTGTAGCAACAAATGGCTTTTTAGCAAGGCTGGCTGTGTCCCAGAAAACAGGCTCGCTTGCGTGTGAAACATCTATTATAATTCCGTTTTCCTCAAGCTGTGGTATTACCCTTTTGCCAAACTCTGTTAAACCCTTTGGGTTTTCGCATTTTATGCCATCTCCAATTTCGTTTGCACCATTCCATGTAAGGGTTAAAAATCGTACACCCATTTCTCTATATCTTTTGATATTTTCTATCTTACCTGCTAGGGCTGCACCACCCTCTATTGCAAAAACTATATTGTAATTATTATCGCATAGCTTTGAAAAGTCTGTAATCTTCCTAAACTCGTTACATTTTGCAAGCTCGTTCTTTAAAAGTGTGTGGCATTGCTCTACTAGCTTTTCAGCATTTTCTGAACGATATTCGTCTGGTATCCACACTGCCATTACCTGTGTATATTTATCGTATTTCAAAGCCTTTTCTAGCGACAGATGATAGCTGTTGCTTATTATTGAGCCAGAATTTTTATTGGCTGTAAAAAGTGTGTCGCAATGTAAATCGAAAATTTTCATATCATTCCTCCAAAATGAAAGCATTCTTTATATAATTTATGCTGTAAAGCTTATTAGTATTTGCTTTTAAATAAACCTCTGATATATCAAAGCGTGGCTGTAGCTTATAATTACTTTCTTTCAGATATAAATACGCTGTTCGCATAATTTTTATTTGCTTTTGCTTTGTAACAGCAAGGCAAGGACGTACAATTGGGTTTTGATGCCTTGTTTTAACCTCTACAAAGGCTATAAATTTATCATTTACAGCAACAATATCAAGCTCGCCATATTTACAATTAAAATTTCTGCATATAATCTGATAGCCTAAGCTAAGCAGATATTGGCAGGTGTACTCCTCACCTATATCGCCTGTTACTCTTTTTTCTGTTTTATCTGCCATATTATTTATTAAGTATTTTCTTTAAAAATGAAAGCCTATGTACAGGGCAAGGGCCATATTCCAACAATGCTTCTCTGTGAGCCTTTGTGCCGTAGCCCTTATGCTTTTCGAACTGATACTGTGGATACTCCTTTGCATATTCTAAAAGCAACCTATCTCTGGTTACCTTTGCAAGTATAGAGGCAGCTGCTATTGACATAGAATTAGCGTCGCCCTTTATTACATAATTGCAAGGGATTTGTAAAGCTGGTGTTTTGTTACCGTCTATAATTGCATAGTCAGCCGGTACTTCAAGACCCTCTACTGCCCTCTTCATTGCAAGCATTGTAGCGTTGAGTATATTAAGCTCTTCAATTTCTTCTAATGTTGAAAATGCAATACTATATGAAACTGCACGCTCCTTTATAACATCATAAAGCATTTCTCTTTTCTTTTCACTTAGCTTTTTAGAGTCGTTTACACCCTCTATTATATCATCTGGCTTTAAAATTACAGCAGCTGCACACACAGGACCTGCAAGTGGTCCTCTGCCTGCTTCGTCTACTCCACATATATTTTTATAGCCTTGCTGTAAAAGCTCGTTTTCATGTAAAAACCAATCCATAAAATACTCCCTTATTAGTTTTGTTATTATGGCTAATTTGAAAATTAAACCTATTATAGTTCGCCCTGCACTTTTGCACAATAAACACATCTTCCATATTCATCTAGTTCAAGCTTAGACAGGATTTTGGATAATTCTTCAAAAATCACTTTGTTTTCAGGTATTGTACAAAAATCTTCATCTTCTATAGCAGGACTATAACCCCTATGACCACATATTTTACACGTATTTATATATTTTTTCTCAGATTTGTTCCATTTCTCAAGGCAAAGTGAGTAACCTCGCTTTGTAAATTTACTATGTGACATTTAATACCTCCTAAAACATCAAATCCTAATTCATCAGAACCTTTATTTTTTCTTACATTTTGCAATATTTACCTTACCTACAATAAATTTAAATAGTATAAAAAATAGAAACGCAAAGCCTACGCATACTGAAAGACAAACTAAAAATTCAAAGCTCATACTTACAAAGCCAAAAACATTGCCTATTTTAAGGATATCGCAGAAAAAGTGCTTTGAATAAGCAACACCCCATACCATACCACCAACACTTATAGCAAACATAATTGTACGTATAGAATTAAATGGATAGCTAGTTTTATAAACAACCATTAAGCCTACAAAGGCTGTTACTGCTACTGCAAGAGTAGAGGTAAATTCATCTGAAAATTTTAATATATTACCCAATATAGTCACAAGCACCACAGAAAGTGCAACTGTAACACCACCGGGTATGGCTCGTTTTAAAATATTAAGTAAAAAATTACCCTTGATTTTATTTTCGTTAGGCTCAAGTGCAA
>JAXJJE010000265.1:0-1498 GCA_036298405.1 Acutalibacteraceae bacterium | reverse complement strand
GGTAGAAGGGTTATTTTTTATTTGAGGATATATTACACCTGTGTCAATATAGGTTGTAAAGGTTTCTCCGTTGACAAGAGAGGTTAGTTTCTCATAAATATCTTTATCAGCTTCTGAGATGATTTCACCAATAATATCGTTACTTCCTGTAGATTGCCAGAATGCTCTTGGTTCACACTCGTTATTAAAATAGTTGATAACTGACCAAGGGTTAAAAATTTCTGTCTTACCAAAACAGTAGCCATCGTACCACTGACAAATCTCGTTATACTTATCTACTGCCACATAGTATTCAGCCATTTCCTTTACTTCCTCAGAAGTAAAACCAAAGTATGCGCTGTATTTGTTGTCTAAAACAGAGTGAACAGTAAGATTATTCAATCCACTAAAGATACTTTCCTTTGACACACGAAGAATGCCAGTCAGAAAACCATAAGACAAATGCTTGTTATCTTTAAGACCTCCTGAGAAAAGATTACGCATAAAGAGAATAACCTTATCATAGTAATTTTTTATATATCCTTGCTGAATAGGTATATCATATTCATCGATAATTATAATAGGTGCAATCTCGTGATGATTGTGAAGCATACGAGAAAGGTTTAACAATGCCCCAGAAAGCTCTACTTCGGACACATTACCTGATAGCAAATTTTTAAAGCTTTTCTTTTCGTATTCGTTGCATTTATCGCTTGTTTCTAATTCAATATGACGATATGCCTCCTTTGAAAACACTTCTTTCATCGCTTCAAATGTTTCTTCCCAGGTATTGAATTTAATGTCTTTAAATGTAACGAAAATAACAGGGTATTTTCCTTGATAATCACGATACTTTTTACCACAAGTCCAGATTTTTTTGTCTCTGAAGTATACAGAAGTATCTTTATCTGTTTTCTCAAAAAAAGTACGAAGCATATCCATATTTAAGGTTTTTCCAAAACGACGAGGGCGTGTAAAAAGAGAAACCATAGGTTTTTCATCAATAAAGTCCTTAATCATAATTGTTTTGTCAATATAATAATATTCCGAAGAAGCTAATCGGTAATCAGAAATCCCAATAGGTAAAGATAGCTTTGCTGGACGAGTACTCTTTTTATATCTTCCAGTTTTTACACGGCTATCTATTGGTTTTTCTGCATTAATTGGAATAAGCCAAACCTTGCCACTCTTTATTGCACCTTTGACTTTCCCTTCTTTGCAAAGAGTTGACACTCTTCTTTCGCTAATATTCCAAAGCTTTGCCGCTTCCTTTACAAACATAGTATCAGCCAACACATAACGCCTCCCATTAGAACTTTATAATAGTATTATATCCATAATACGGAACTATGTCAATAAATTAAAGAACGATATCAAAATCAATCGATATCGTTCTGCTGTATTATTCTTTTAGTTTTATCCGACTTATAATCGTCTAAGATATTGTCCACCGTTTTCCTTTAGCCATTTATGACATTTTTGGTATTGTGGAAATACCTTTTCTATCTCTGCATAGAAT
>JAXJJE010000264.1:0-1800 GCA_036298405.1 Acutalibacteraceae bacterium | reverse complement strand
TCAATGGAGAGTCTTATAGTAACAAATGCACACCGAATAGTAAAGGGTGAGCAACCAATCATAACCGAAACTAAGTCTGACTTCTTTTTTATGAGTCGTACAAACCTTTCGAGCCTTACAAACACAATTGCAGAGCTTTATGTTGAACGTTTGCCTAAAAGCTATAACTACTCTCCTCTTAATGATATACAAATTCTATGCCCAGGTAGAAAGGGACAAATCGGCACCTACGAAATAAATAAACTTCTTCAAAACAGCATTAACCCTAAAGAAGCCTTTAAACGAGAAATAAATATAAATGGTAATATTTTACGTATGGGTGACAAGGTTATGCAAAATCGTAATAATTACGATATACCTTGGTATAAAGAAAACGGAGAGATTGGCGAAGGTGTATTTAATGGTGATATCGGTATATTAACCTACGTTTCAAATAATCCCCCTACCCTACAAGTTACCTTTGATGACAAGATAGCAACCTATGACACTGAAAGTGCTGTTGATTTAGAGCTTGCCTATGCTGTTACAGTGCATAAAAGCCAAGGTAATGAATTTAACGCTGTTATAATTCCACTATACAACAATCCTCCCCAGCTAATATACCGTAATTTACTTTACACTGCAGTAACAAGGGCAAAAAAGCTTTTGATTATAATAGGTAGCAACAATACACTTTACAGAATGGTTGACAACAATAAAAAGACATTACGCTATTCAGCTTTAAAGGATTTTATTACACGAGAGGTAGAATAATTATGCTACAAGCAATACTAGGTCGTATAATAAACACACTCTACCCCTCAAGGTGTCCGTACTGTAATGATTTTATTACAGCAGATAATGAAGCCTGTGAGGATTGCTTTAATAAGCTTGAGTACGAATATATTATTACGCCGTTATATCAAAGTAAAAACATATCTCCATTTAAATATGATGGATTTTATAAGAACGCAGTTCTAAGCTTAAAATATGCAAATAGCCCCCAATCTGCTCAACAGCTCGCTATCTCAGTCGAAAAGGCTATTCATAAAGAATATTCAGATTTTTTAACCGAAGAAAACAGCTTTGATGTAATTACTTACGTACCATGCACCAAAAGTGATTTTAAAAAGCGTGGCTACAATCAAGCTCAGCTTATTGCTAAAGGCTTATCAAAAAAGTTAAATATACCATTGGTACCAGTTTTGCAAAAAATAATACAAACTAAGCCACAGCATACACTGCAAAAAGATAAACGAAAAGCTAATGTTGTAGGTGCATTTGCAGTAAATCCTAAATTTGATGTAACAGACAAGCATATTTTACTGATAGACGATATTGTTACAACTGGCTCAACATTAAGCGAATGTGCCCAAGCTCTGTATAATTCAGGTGCCAAGGTAGTTCTGTGTGCCACCTATGCAACAACTCCTGTGAAAAGGTAGTTATAACGGATAAAAGAAAAACTCTCTTAGTCAGCCTATACCAACTAAGAGAGTTTTATTACTTTTCATTTTTAGTTTTAATCATTTTTTCAATAGTACGCATAATCTCAAGCTTATTAGAATCGTCTAACATTCTGTAAGCAATTACAACATCCTTTTCTTCTTTAGACAAGCTGTATATTTTATCATCTAAGCTTTCTTCATAAAAATCTGGAATATCTCTACCATTTGCACTGTCTGCAACCTTAGAATTAAGCGAAAGCTCTTGATTAATACACTCTAAGAAAACAGCACAAGGTACATTAAAAATCTTAGAAATCTTCAACAGCATACTTGCACTTGGAGTTGTTTTACCTGTTTCGTAATAGGTATACGT
>JAXJJE010000263.1:0-5421 GCA_036298405.1 Acutalibacteraceae bacterium | reverse complement strand
TCATACTGCGTCCTCGCAAGGCGACAGCCTTGCTGTGGGTCAGTATTCGTTTGGTACAAAATCTGCTCGCAAATTCTTGTCCACTTTTTATTAGAGATTAGTATAATACCTATTAAAATACAAGATAACTTGTCGGCATAATTTACTCAGCACTTTGCTCTTATCCTTGATAAATGTCAGCTTGGCTGTGCTGATGTTCTCTGCTGTAAGAATTCTAATCGACAATCTGTTCCACCATTTAACAGGTATTAGTATAAAATATTAAGATATATAGAAAATTTTAAGTGTTTTTTTAACTTTTTAAACTAATTTGCGTTATAGGTCTATTCAAATTAGAAAAAATGTGGTATGATTATTCTTGTGTGCATAGACCGTTTTTTAGAGCTCTATGCTACTTATTATTTTTGTTTTTTGTTTGTTGCAAAATTTGAATTTTGCATTTGGGGGAGTATATGAAGGAGAAAGTAAGGCTATTTAGCTTCAGAAAATTTGTGCTTGCATTGTCAGATATGTTTATCATAGGTACATCAGCATTACTAACAAACTATATTTTTTCGTTATTTCATCTGATGGTTGTATTACCATCTAATCTTACAAAGCAGACCTTTATATTTATCACGTTCAGCTTTATTGCACTGTGGTTATGTGGTGCATACACTAAGATGTGGCGTTATTTTAAGCTCAAGGACTATTTGTCCTGTGTTCTGGGTACAGCCTGTGGTATATTAATGGTTCTTGTATTTAACGGACTTGACTTTTTCTTGTTTGACAATAGTAAGTCGTGGTTCTATCTTTTCTTGCTTGTAGAATACAGTGTTTCTACTATAGGTATAGTTGTATTTAGACTTGTTTTCAGAAATACGTTTTTAACACTTGTAAAGGTTGGAGAAGGAAGCCAACGAAAGCGAACCTTATTGGTTGGTGCAGGTAGAGCAGGTAGAATTATAATTAAAGAAGTAAATAATGCAGCTTTAAGAGATGAGGTTGCTCAGCAGTATGATATCGTTGGTATTGTAGACGATAATAAATCGCTTACGGGTCAAAAAATACAGGGTGTACCAATTATAGGTACTACAAAAAAAATTCAGTCAATATGTCATGCTGAAAATATAGATACTATTCTTATGGCAATACCTTCCTGTAACGAAGAGGATAGACGAAGAATATTAGGTGAGTGCTCAAAAACACCTTGTAATATCAAGGTTATACCTTATGTTGGTAATCTTATTTTTGATGAATATGAAGAAGGTAAGCAAGATGGTGGTACCAGAACTGTTATAAGCCAGCTTAACGATATTAATGTAAATGACCTTTTAGGTAGACCACCTATAAGCTTTGACCAAACAGTAACAAGAAATCTTATTAATGGTAAGGTTTGTATGGTAACTGGTGGTGGTGGCTCAATTGGTTCTGAGCTTGTAAGACAGATAGCAACATTTAATCCAAAGCAAATAATTATTATAGACATATACGAGAATAACGCATATGATATACAGCAAGAGCTTTTAATGGAGTATGGCGACAGCATTAATCTGGTTACACTTATTGCATCAGTAAGAGATTATAATAAAATGAGGGCTATATTTGAGAAATATAAGCCACAAATTGTTTACCACGCTGCTGCACATAAGCACGTACCTTTAATGGAGGATGTTCCAGAGGAGGCTGTAAAGAATAATGTTGTTGGTACATATAATATAGCAACTCTGGCAGATAAAATGGGTGTGCAGAAGTTTATTATGATTTCTACCGATAAGGCTGTAAACCCTACAAATGTTATGGGTGCAACAAAGCGTTGCTGTGAAATGATTGTACAGTATATGGCGCAGTCAGGCTCAAAAACAGAGTTTATAACAACACGATTTGGTAATGTGTTGGGCTCTAATGGTTCGGTTATTCCATTGTTTAAACGTCAGATAGAAACAGGTAAGCCGGTTACGGTTACTCACCCAGAGATTATAAGATATTTTATGACCATACCAGAGGCTGTTTCGCTTGTTTTACAGGCAGGTGCAATGGCAAAGGGTGGCGAAATATTTGTACTTGATATGGGTGCTCCTGTAAAAATTGTAACATTGGCAGAAAATTTGATAAGAATGTACGGTAAGGTACCTTATAAAGATGTCGAAATTAAATTTTCTGGGTTACGACCTGGCGAAAAGCTATATGAAGAACTGCTGATGGACGAGGAAGGCTTGAAGAAAACAGATAATCAAAAGATATTTACTGGTAAGCAAATTAACATAGAAAAAGATAAATTTATTAACCAGTATAATCAGCTAAAAGAAGCTGCTTTGAATAATGATTCTGAAAAATCAGTTTCATTGCTTGAAGAGATTGTTCCTACATTTAAACATAAAACAAATAGATAATTCGGAGGTATAATTTATGTGTGGTATAGTTGGATACTGTGGCTACAGAGATTGTAGCGAGGTATTAGTAAGTGCACTAACAAAGCTTGAGTATCGTGGATACGATTCAGCAGGTATTGCAGTTTTTGAAAATGACCAGATTAAGGTAGCAAAGTCTAAGGGTAGACTTGCAGACCTTACAGCTAAAATGGAAGCAGAGGGCAGACCAACAGGTAACGCTGGTATTGGTCATACTCGTTGGGCAACACATGGTGAGCCATCAGATGTAAACTCACATCCTCACAGTGGAGAAAAGGTTACAGTAGTACATAATGGTATTATCGAAAACTATAAGGATTTAAAAGAGTTTTTAATTGAGCATGGCGAAGTATTTTTAAGTGATACTGACACAGAGGTTGTTGCAAAGCTTTTGGGATACTATTATAAAAAGCACCCAATGGATCCACTTGCAACAATCGAAAGAACAATAAAAGACCTTGATGGTTCATTTGCTTTAGGTATAGTATTTGAGGATTTTCCAAATGTTGTGTATGCAACAAGAAGAGAAAGTCCACTTATAGTTGGTGTAGGTAAAGATGAATTCTTTATTGCATCAGACGTACCAGCAATTATTAACTACACAAAGGATTATTACCTACTAGAGCATGATGAAATTGTAGTGTTAAAGAAAGACAGCGTTACAATTTACAATGACCATGGTGATGTAGAAGAAAAACAGCTTATGACAGCTGACTGGGATATGGATGCAGCTGAAAAGGGTGGATATCCACACTTTATGATTAAAGAAATTCACGAACAGCCACAATCTATAAATATGACAATCAAGCCAAGAATTGCAGATGGTATGCCTTGCCTTGAGGAATGTGGTATAACTCTTGATAAGATTAAGAGCTTTAAGCAGATTTACATTGTAGCCTGTGGTACAGCTATGCACGCAGGTATGGTTGGTAAGTATGTAATCGAAAAGCTGGCAAGAGTACCTGTTACTGTTGATATTGCTTCTGAATTCAGATACAGAGAGCCAATCGTAGGCGAGGGTGATTTGGTAATTATCATTTCACAGTCAGGCGAAACAGCCGACAGCCTTGCTGCTATGAGATTAGCAAAGGAGCTAGGTGCAAAAACACTTGCTATTGTAAATGCTAAGGGTAGCTCAATTGCAAGAGAAGCAGATATGCTTATTTATACTCACGCTGGTCCAGAGATTGCAGTTGCATCAACAAAGGCTTATATTGTTCAGGTTTCTGTAATGTATCTGTTTGCATTTGAATTAGCTCTTGCAAAGGGTACTATAAACGAAGAGCAGTGCAAACAATTTACAGCTGAGCTACAGAAAACACCTGATGTTATCACAGAGATTCTTAATACACTTGTTGAGCAAACACAGTACGTGTCAACAAAGCTTGTTGCTGCTGAAAGCTTGCTTTATATCGGCAGAGGTCTTGACTATGCATTAAGTATGGAGGGCTCTTTAAAGCTTAAAGAAATTTCTTACATTCACAGTGAGTCTTACGCTGCTGGTGAGCTAAAGCATGGTACAATTTCTCTTATCACAGAGGATACACCTGTAATTGCTGTTGCAACACAGAAGAATCTGCTAGAGAAAACTGTAAGCAACATCAAAGAGGTAAAGGCAAGAGGTGCTAAGGTTATTCTGGTTGCAAGAGAGGACTTTGTTGTTGACAAGGAAGCTTACGATTATCTTGTAACAGTTCCAAAAATGGACGATATTCTTATGCCGATTCCGGTTGCTGTTCCACTTCAGCTAATTGCTTACTACACTTCTGTAAACAGAGGTAACGATGTAGATAAGCCAAGAAATCTTGCAAAATCTGTAACAGTTGAATAATTTAAACAACTATAATATTTGTGCTTTTTTACATAACCCTTTTAATATTATTGTAAGATAGTACAAAAAGATAAAAAATCTATTGAAATATTTTCGAGTAGGTATTATAATATTTATAGCTTTTAAGATATTTTAGGAGGAAAAGTTTTATGAAAAAGTTTACAAGTCTTTTTATATCAGGTATGTTAGCTGTAACAGGCTGTGTTTGTGCAGCAACTGCTTCTGCTGACGAGGTAGAAACAGCAAAGATTACTGTTATGGATGGTAACAGTGTAACAGCTGTATATGAAGTTCCAGTAGGTGAGAAGGTTGAGTGTACTGTTAAGGGTACATCTGTTGCTAAGGTAACAGGCTTCCATACTTCAATCTTCGTAAACCAGACAGACGCTGCTAATCCTGTAAGCGAGAGCGACCTAGACATTCTAGGCTATGCAGAGGGTTATTTTGCTAATGGTGTTCATTACGATCCAGGTATGTTCGCAAGTATGCAGGTTAGACCTGTAGCTCCAGCTGAGTTTACTCGTGACGAGCTAGGCTTCCTATTCACATCTGGTCTACCAGTTTCAGGCTTTGATGCTGGTGTTGATATGATTAAGGTTGCTTACGAGGTTAAGAACCCTGGTGAGTGTACAATCGTAACAGTTATGAACGACGCTACAATTGATGACGAGAATGGTATCCCATCAAAGGATAAGAGTGCTATCACAACAGTTACAACTCTAAATGCTGATGTATATACAGAGGATCCAACAGAGGCTCCTACAGCTGAGCCAACAGAAGCTCCTACAGCTGAGCCAACAGATGCCCCAACAGAGGCTCCTACAAAGGCTCCAACAGAGGCTCCTACAAACGCTACAAACCCAACATCAGCTCCAACAAATGCTACAAACCCAACATCAGCTCCAACAAATGCTACACAGAATTCTACAGCATCTAACTCATCTAACACAGGTAAGGTTGATACAGGTGATACAGCTTCAATCGCACTAATCGGTGCTGCAATGCTACTTGCTTCTGCAGGTGTAGTAGCTGTTGCAAAGAAGAAGTTTGCTAAATAATTTAATTACGCATAAGCTAACAGGCTATCAGAGATGATAGCCTGTTTTTTTCTTGAGGCGTTAAGGACTCTGTCTAATGTAACCAAGTTACGAAGTAAATTGATTGCGTAAACCTGCGAGGGGTGTTACCCCTCGACCCCAC
>JAXJJE010000262.1:0-3608 GCA_036298405.1 Acutalibacteraceae bacterium | reverse complement strand
CTATATCCTCAAAGCTCTTAAACTTAATTGTAAGCTTCTTAGCTGTAGCATTGTAAGTAAATGTGTATCTGCCACCTGTAACGTTAAGTGTTGTAGCTGCCTTGTAGCCTGCTGAATAGTTGATAGAAGCTGTGTCTGTATAAGTAAAGTTCATACCTCTTACTACACCCATATCATTAAGGTTGAACTTATATGTACCAGCCTGTAGCTCTGTAACACCTGTGTAGATACCATCCTCTGTTTCTGCTAGGTCAACAAGTATGTCACCATAAATAGCAACCTTTTCAGGTAGAATTGTTTCTGCCTTGTATGAAAGTGTTAATGTTCCATCTTCATTTTCAACAAGTGTAAATGTTGCTTTTGTGCTTGTACCTGGAGTTACAGGAATCATTAGCTTGTTAGCTTTGTCATCAAGAGTTGCTGCGTCGTAAAGAACAACCTCTTTTACTTCGCCAGCCCAATCATCTGTCATAAACCAGTCAACGTTATCTGTTGTCTTAACACCTACATAAGATGTTTCGTTAAATATAGCTGTTACTGTACCATTTTCAAATACATAGTCACCAATTGTTTCGTAATCTTCTTCACATCCATAGTTAGAACCATCGATGTAACCGAATAGGCAGTAGTCAACCTCTACAGGCTCTGTTGGTTCCTCTGTTGGAATCTCTACTGGTGGTTTAACTGAAAAGCTTGTTACTACTTTGCCTTCCTTTTTAGCAAAATCGTATTTTGTTAGGTCAATAGTTAGTGTAACTGTTGAACCATCATACTTAACAACGTTAGATGGGTTTATCTGACCGTCAAATACACCATCACTTGTCCAGTTGTATGTGTAGCCACCATTTGCGATAAATTTAAACTGATAGTCATCAGATGCGTCTACACTATTATAAGTGATAGTCCATACGCCACGTGCAACCTGTGTTAGAACATTAGTTGTAGTAGCTGGATTCCATTCCTCACCATTTAGCCAAGCTTTGCCTTCAACACCATTACCTACTACAGCAATGTACTCTAGCTCAAACTCGCCTAGACCGTCAGAAACTACAGTGATTTCTTTTGTTTCTGAATTAAAATTAATTGTTACGTCAGCCTGTTTTGTTAGTGTGATAGAATAGTTATCAGCACCAACACCCCAAGAATTATTCCATGTACCGTCTGTAACCTTAAAGCTATAAGAGTTTGCTGGTACATCTTTGAAAGTGATTGTGTAAACACCATCACCGTCTTCGTCTGTCATACCATTAGCAGCTGGATTCCAAGCATCACCTGTTAAGCCTGCATCGCCTGCTACTGTGTAATCATATTTTACTGGTGGATCTGTTGGACCCTCTGTTGGCTTCTCGTTTACATCTGCAACAGTAACTGTAAATGTTGCACCTGACTTTGTTGCATAACTAAAGTTTGTAAGATCCAATCTAAGTGTTACATTAGCTAATTCATAAGGAACAGCAAATGTAATATTTTGGCTAGAGTTAAACCAAGCTTCTGTTGCAACACCTGAGTTCTTGTAAACGCCACCCCAGTTTACTGCCCAGCTACCATTAGCTGCAAACTTAACCTGATAGTTATTAAATTTTTCTACATTTGTATAAGTAATCTCATAAACATTAGGAGCTACTTCTTGCATTGCGTTTGACTTAGCAGAAACAGCCCAAGCTTCACCATTAAGCCATGTGTCAATACCATTACCTACGGCATAGATAGCGTCAATGTCCAAACCTGTTGGAATTTTTACACCAGCACCTGTTACTTTGATCTGAAGTGTTGTTGGGTTAAAGGTTACTGTTACATCACAAGCCTCTACAACATTGAATGTTAGATTATCTGCACCACCATCAACACCATACCAAATTGTAGTACCCTTTGAATCTGTAGCAGTTATTTTTATCTGATAGTCATTCTTAACTACAACATCTGTGTACACCTTTGAGTATGTACCATCTCCGTTGGCTGTCATCACATTTGTGTTATCCATAGGGTCCCAGCCGTAGCCAGTTGTACCTACACCACAAAGCTCTGTTACACCAGCTACCACATACTGTGGTTCATCATTTGCTGCCGATACGCTAATGCCTGTTATGCACATACTTAGTACAAGCATAAAAGAAATCACTAGCGATGTAATTTTTTTAAATGTCCTAGATTTCATAAAAAATTCCTCCCTTTTATTAAATTTATCTAACAAGACATTTCGACATAATCATATTACTATTTATTATATAAAATCAACATTAATTTTATATAATAAATAATTATTTTGTTGGTTATTTTTTACATAGCTATTGTTTTTTTCTACAAATTTCTAAAACAGAAAATGTTTTATCCTACAAAAATAAAATTTCACACAAAAAACAAGACCTATATCTAACCATAATTTAGTTTATTCCAAAAAACAAAAGCTTGGTATTCAAATCAAGAATCCAAGCTTTTGATAAACGCTATTATTCAGTTGGTGCTTCGGTTACTTCTTCTGTTGTTACTTCTTCTGGATATGTAACCCACATATCCTCAACAAGTAATTCAATCAGCTTTTCAGCTTCATCTGCATATTCAAAAGGAATATTTGTCATTGAAACATACACAACACACTCTTTTTCAACCTCAATAAACAACTGACGACTTATACCCTTACCATTAGTAGATATTTTTATATCTGTAACATTACCTAAGTCTTTATCATAGGTATTTATTTCTACTGTTGTTCCACTTCTTTCACCAAGCTTTTTATAATAATCAAGCTCTTCTTCAAAGTTACCATTAAAAAATATTGTTGTTAATGATACTGTTTTTCCACAAATATTGCTTTCAAACAATGCATAGCTATCCAAGCCATTATCAAGAAAAGTATATTCCTCTGGTGGATGGTATGACACTGCAAAAGGCTTGCCATCTTCATTGATTATAGTATTTAGTGAACCACTCAGCTCAGCTGTAGGTATTACGGGCTGAGTAGCTTGAACAGCAGTACTTGCTTCAATATTTGATCTTTTTTTATCCACAATCATTCCTGTATCATATAAAGAAACCACAAGATAAATTATAGCAAATACAAGAATAGGAATAAGTCTGACTACCATTATAAAGTTATTTATGCTACGATTTGCACGCTCTCTGGTTTCATCTGTATAATAAGGTGTCTTTTTATACTTATTATATACACTTTGTTCACCATAGGCTGTACTTGAATCAGTATAATTATAGTTTCTTTGTGCTTTTGCCGCCTGATACGCTTTAGTAGAATAACGACTGTTATTATATCCATTATAAATGCTAAACGGCAAATCCCCCTTCATATTATCATCCTGTTTGTCGTTATATTTATTATATGATAAGGTTGCTGGTGTCGAGTAGTGGTTATTATTATACTGTGTGCTGGCTGTTTCTGGGTATTGTCTATCATTATAGGTGCTGTTGTCATAAGATGTATTATCTGTTGCAGAAAAATTATCTTCTGAATACCCATTATTATCGTACTGTGTGCTGGCTGTTTCTGGGTATTGTCTATCATTATAGGTGCTGTTGTCATAAGATGTACTATCTGTTGCAGAAAAATTATCTTCTGAATACCCATTATTATCGTACTGTGTGCTGGCTGTTTCTGG
>JAXJJE010000261.1:0-8034 GCA_036298405.1 Acutalibacteraceae bacterium | reverse complement strand
CAATGCGTATGGTTACCGTAACTTCAATCGCTTTAGAAATAGAATTCTACATATTTTCTCTAATCAGCGACAGGCAACAGCTTAGTTGCCGTTGCCTGTTTTCGCTTTTCTTATTTTGGAGTTACCCCAACTATTGACATAGAGCCTTCTTATCTTAGGGTTATCTCAGCTATCGACATCAAACCCATAAAAATACAGCTACTGCACAATTTGCAGTAGCTGTTATTTTTTACACGCTTGGATTATTCACTGTACCCATAATTATAGGTGCGTTGCTTTCGTTGTCTATTACAGCATATAAGAATGGTCTGTTAACTTTAATGCTTTCGCTTGCTTTCTGACTATTCGGGGTTGGATTTTCAATTGCAAGCTCGGTAGATACTCCGTTTCTACCTACCTTTATAGCTACATTCTGAGTAAAATCATCTACATATACACCTTTAGCAAATGCCTTTTCCATATTGGCATTACTTGTAAACAATTCTGTTACACCCATTGAATTAAGTGCTTTCTTAACATTTGTGCCACTGCTTACAGAAAATTCTGGCATACTGACAGTTGCAAAGCTTGTAGGAGATGCACTTCTTGCAAGGTCAAGGAAGTTTTCTGTTTTTAAGTCAGCAATATATTTTTCAAGTGTTACACCTTCGTTTGGCATTACACAAAGCAGCTTACAAGGTGTGTTTTTCATATCCTTAATAAAGCCGGTTGCATTTTCTACAGTAAAGGCTCTTTCTACACTGGTAAGATAGGTTGCCTGCACCTGCTTACCGTCATTAGTTGTAAAATCATCTTTAGATATATCATCTTCAGCATAGCCGTACAGCCAATTATCGCTAACAGCAACAGATGAGTCAAGATAAAGCTTGTAATCACCCTTAACAGCCACTGAATCTGTAGGGATAAGATTCATAGAATTATCCTTTATAAGATTGCTGATAAGCGTAGGAGTTTTAGTGTCTGCAAAATCTGTTCTATATGCAAAAATATCATAGTAATTATCATATTTCTGTAAAAATCCTCTTTTAGGTGAGGCTGACTCTGCTACCCACATAGAGTTAACATTAAACACACCTGCACTTTCGGTGTTAAAAAAGCTCATTCTTTGTGTAAGATAGGCTGCACATTGGTTAATATCCTCTGTAGTGTAGGTTGTTTTTCCTAATTGTTTTTTTATTTGCTTAAGAGTATCTCCAGACGCACCATTTTCTATAGCAGAGATACTTAGTGTAACTGCCACCGGTGCAACAGCTGTATTCTTTGCAGCGTAATCCTCTGCTTTAAGCAAGCCTAAAGCAAGTGTTGCATTTTTATTTATATAGTTATCGTATATTTCAGGAGAATCAGCCTGTGCTTTAAAATCATACTCTGGTGCAGAATCACTCTTCTGCACTGTTGCCATAAGGTCATTAGCTTTATCAACTATGTCTGGCAGCTGCTTTTCACAGCTACACAAGCATACTGTTAACAAGCTTGCAACCAATACAGTTGCTATACATTTTCTCAAAAATTTATTCTTCATTGTTTTTCTCCAAACTTTCTTCATCTATATTTCTTTTTAACTGGTCATACATATCTATATTATTTCCACTAGCCCATTTATCCTTAGCTGCATATTCCTGCACAAGCTTTTCAGCAAGCTCTATAATTCTTCCAGCCGAGTTTTCTCGGTAATTATTCTGGCAAGCCTGCTTCATCTCTTTTAGCTTTTCAGGATTTAACAGTAAATCATGTACAACCTTTCCACTGTTTTTCTTTGGCAAACGCACAGCCATATTATTGCGTTCAAGATAAACAGCGTTATCTTCCTCCTGTCCAGGATAAGCCTTAAAAATCGCCATTGGCAATGTTGAGGCAATTGCCTCGCTTACTGTTAAGCCACCAGGCTTTGTTACAATAAGGTCTGCTACATACATATACTCATTTATGTTATCTACAAAATATAAAAGCTTTGTTGGCTTTATACCGTGACGACCTGCATACACCTTGTTCGATTCTCTATTTTCGGTGATTGTAGTGTCTTCCGAGAAGCTTTCGTCTGTGTATTTATCATACAAGCCCTTTTCCAGACTTTCATCATTTTCTTCATAGGTTTTATCAAGCATTGCGTCAAACTCGTCAAACAATCTTTTATTCCTGCCTGTTACCACTATTACCTGAAAATCTGTACTTGTTTCAACTATATCACGGTAAATTTTAAATATATCTCTTACACCAAAGCTACCAGCCATAAGCAAAACAGTTTGCAAATGCGGGTTAAGTCCCATTTTTTTCATAAGCTGTTGCTTGCTGTGCTTGTTATAAAACACTGGGTCAATTGGTATACCACTAACCTGAACGTCTTTTCTGTCTACACCAAAGCTTTCAAGTGCAACAACGGTTTCTTCGTTAGAAACAACATACTTGTCTACACCCTCCTGCACATACATAATATGTGGTGCAAAGTCTGTTATAAGCGAAATTATAGGTATATTCATTTTATATTTTATTTTTAAAGCAGAAGCCATCTCTACACAAAAAGCGTGCACACCTATAATAACATCTGGTCTGAACTCTACCATAAGTGGCATAAGTCTTCTGGCAAAAAGCTTTTGAAATTTAGTAACAAGCTCTGTTACCATAGTATCTTTATTTGTTCCGTTGTATACAGCCCCATAGAAAGCAGGTATTACTTTTGCCATTACTTCATAGCCCTCAGACACTGTTTTGTTATACAAATGCCCTATCTCTTCAAGAGCGTCAACTACTCTTATAACATCGTTAGGTCTGCTAGCTTCTATATATTTTCTCATAGCGGCAGATGTCCTCATATGCCCACCACCTGTAGATGCTGACAAAATCAAAATTCGCAAAATACACCCTTCTTCCCTGAGTAATATTATCCAAAATAATTATATCACACCACTTCGACCTATTGCAACCAAAAAGAACAGCAACCAAGCTGTATAATTGTAAACATTCCGTTACAAGCTTATTTATTTGCACTATTTATAGTGTTAATAATGTGATGTTACTTTAATACTTTTGTAAGAAATTTGTAGCATTTTTATTAATGCTTTTTTACATTAATTATGTTATAATAGCTTTGAATAGCTTACAATTATTAAAATAACTTTTAAGCGAAATAAATTTATGTGTTTATAATTAAGGAGTTACTATATATGGCAAACGAAAACAATAAAATAAACACTACTACCTCACCAGCAGAGGATAAGGCTGCCAAAAGCAATGCTTCAAAAAGCACTACAGCCACAACAAATACCACTGCTGAAAATACTAAAAGAGTTATAAGTGATGAAGAAGCAAAAAAGGTAATGCAGGATATAGACGCTCTTATAGCCGAGGTTCGTATGCAAACTGAGCTACCAAAAGCAGATATCTCGAAAAACAATGCTGCTACACACGCACAGCCAGCAAACGATAATTCTGAAGAAGAAATGGTAGATATAACCGAGCTAAGTGCAACCACTACATCCCCTAAAATCACTGTAGATACAACACCTGCTGATAAAAACACTACAAAAGCACAAAGCAATAATACAGCTAAGGCTACCAATTCTCCAAAGCCTGAAAAAGCAGAAAAGAAAAAAAGCAATCACCTGTTTGCTAAAATATTCTGTGCTTTTCTTACATCTGTATTACTAAGTGGTGCAGCCTTTTACTATATGTACAAATGTGTACCCGAAATTATACCTGTTGCAGCTACTGTAAATGTTCCAGGTGGTGTTGTAAAGCCACCAGAGGAAAAGGCTGTATTTTTAAAGGGTATACAGGTATCGGGTGTTGAAATTGGTGGTAAAACACTTGAAGAAGCAAAATCTCTATTGGCATTAAGAGGTACAACTCTTCTGCCAGAGATAGGTCTTACAGTTAATTATAACGGTCAGGACCTTAACTATAAAAACAAAGATTTCGAGTTTACATACGACTTAAACGCTGCTATCGAAAAGGCTTACAAATACAACCAAGAGGTTCTTAAATCAGGCTTTAATGATATTATGTCTAAGGCTCCAACAGATGAAGGTGCTATTGTAGATTCAACTGCAAGCACTGTAAACTTTAAGATTGATTATAAGGTTACAGAGTCATCTGTAAAAAAGATTGTTAAAAGAGTAGCCAAAGAGGTTGACAACCCTTGCGTTGAGCCTCACGTTTCTAAATTCAGCACTTCACAGGCTAAAAACTCTAAACGATACACCTTTAAAGAGGGCACCGAGGGTACTGTAATTGATCAGGATGAGCTTATATCAGCCGCAATGGATGCCTTTAACAAGGGTGAAACAGATGTTATTCTTACTGGCACAGGCATCGCTGATAAACCAAAGCTAAAAATGGCTGATGTAAAAAAGGCAACAAAGCTTATTGGTAAATTCAGTACATACTCAACCAACACCTACAATGCCAACCTAAATATGGCACAGGCATTAAAGGCTATTAACGGAACTATTCTTGAACCAGGCGATACATTATCCTTTAACGAATGTACCGGCGACAGTAACCAGACCTCTAACGGCTACTACTATGCAGGTGTTATTGCAAATGGTGCAATGACAACCGGTGTTGGTGGTGGTATATGTCAAACAGCTACCACACTTTATAACGCTGCAATTATGGCTAATATGGAGATAGTTGAGCGTGAGCCTCACCTATGGTGCTCTTATTATGTATATGGTGGTCTTGATGCAACTATCGACTGGGGTAACATCGACCTAAAGCTAAAGAACAACACAGATTATCAGATGTTCTTTAAATGCTGGATGGACGGTACACAGCTTAATGTAGAAATATATGGTTATCAGTCACCTGATTTTGACGAGGTAAGAACAGAAACCGAGCTTGACTGGTACACAAGTGATTCATATGGATACAACTCATACAGAGTATTCTATAAAAACGGTAAAGAGGTATCCAGAGAAGAGCTGCCTTATTCTGTATATAGCTTATCAAACGGTGGTGGCATAAGAGGTGCTGACCCTGGTGATGTTTCTAAAAAGCTAAAACAGCCTGAATAATCCCCCACAAACAACAAAGCTCTCACTAAGCATACCGTGAGAGCTTTATCTTTAATATATATGAGGACTTAAAATGAATCAATTTAATAACCATAATACTGATACTACTGTAAAAAGCACTGAACAGCAGGGCAATTCTAAATTTTTAAAAAGAGTGTATTTGATTATATCCCTGATTTTGCTGATTTCAGGTACAGCAATTTTCGTACTAGAAATACCACACTATAACGAATACAAAGAGCTGTCAGACGGTGGTTGCTACACACAAGGCGAAATAACAAGCGTTACCAGCGAGTATGTTGATACAAATGCAGAAGAAACCGATTTAAAATATCATATAAAAGGTAGCTACATTGTTGATGGAGAAAAATATAATTTTCAGCTTGAAAGTGACAAGCCTGCAAAAAAGGGCAACAGCATAAAGCTCTTTTATGAGAAGGATAATCCGTCACACTATGTGCAGGAAAATTTCCCTATAGATGATTTTGTCATCGGAGGGTTCTGTGTTGGTATTTCTGTTTTGCTAGGCTATTTCGCATACAAGCCACCTGTCACGAAAAAAAAGAGTCAATATAACCACTGATTTGATACATATGAGGATTTTAAGGAGATTTTAAAAACGAACAATTAT
The DNA here is from genome assembly GCA_036298405.1 of Acutalibacteraceae bacterium. Lineage (GTDB taxonomy): Bacteria > Bacillota > Clostridia > Oscillospirales > Acutalibacteraceae > CAG-964. Next base: position 2,391 of record JAXJJE010000261.1, on the reverse strand, counting down.
AACAACACAAATTATCCAAAACACCCCAACAACAATTACAATAATAAACCTAACTACAACAGTAATCAGAACTACAATCAAAATCAGAATTATCATCAAAGCTACAATCCTAACCAGAACTATAATCCTAACCAGAACTATAATCCTAACCAGAACTATAATCCTAACCAGAACTATAATCCTAACCAGAACTATAATCAGGGCTATAATTCTGTTGCTGTAAAACCAGCCTCAAAAAGATAAACGCTTCATCTGTACTTATGATTATGGGTTTGTACATAGTGATAATAAGCCTGTTTTTTGCTGTCGGAATGGCTCGTGAGAAGCTCCACTACCACAATATGGTCAACAACGGAAGCTCTGTATATGCCGAAGTAACAGATGTAACCTATTCAAACAAAACAGGCAGTTATCACACAGGTAAAGGTGGCAGAAGCTCTGGTACATCAATCTATTATCATATATACGCTGTATACAAGGTTGATAATCAGGAATATCCTATCGAATTCAAAACACAGTCTACCAAATACTTAGATGATAAGACTTTGCATATTTTCTATCAGAACGGTGACCCTACCAAATATGTTGTAGAGGGTGATTCTGGTGGCCCTATTATAATAATCTTTATACCTCTGGGTATAGGTGCTGCACTAGCTATAGCAGGCTTTAAAAAGTATCGTGACGAAAAGGAGCTTAAGGCTATGGGCTTGCTATAATTGCATAGTACCATATGCTAACGCCAAATATTGTAAAAAAATAGAATTTCCCAAAAAAATTTTTAAATGGCAATAATTTTTAAATACACATTGAATATTTAAAGCACAAGGAACATAGTCCACAAAATAATTAGTATAGCCACTAATTATTAAAGTAATATATATGAGATATTTAAAGGAGAATGAAAAAATGAATTATCAAAATCGCAACGGAAATCATCCACCTCATAATCACAACGGATATCCTAACCACAATACATACAACAATTACAACGGATACCCTAATCACAATACATACAACAATTACAACGGATACCCTAATCACAACACATACAATAATTACAACGCACAGCCTAACCATAACACATACAACAATTACAACGGACACCCTAACCACAACAGATATCCTGAGCATAACCATCACTCGTATCACAGCTCTTCAAGCAGAAGCAGTAAAAACAGCCCTGCCTCCTTTATAATTATGGGTATCTTTTTTCTTATAATAGGTATAATAATGACTATTGCATCAATAAACGAGCGTAACCATTACAACGACATAGTTGATGACGGAAATTCAGCAGTTGCTCAGATAACAGATGTTGATCGCAGAACCAGCACACGTACACGTAGGTCAAGTAATGGCAGACGCAGAACCACCACAGAAACCACCTATTACATAGATGCTATATATGTAGTTGATGGCGAGCAATATTCTGTTCACTTTTCAACCAAATCATCTTCTTATTCACAGGGTGAATTTATAACTGTTTTTTACGAGGACGGTAACCCATCAAACTACGTTAGAGAAGGCGATGACGGCGACTCAATTATATTTGGTATTATTTTTAGTACGATAGGTCTTGTTTTCTTTATTACGGGAATTAAAAAGCACCGTGATGAAAAAGACCTTAAGGCTATGGGCTTGTTGTAAAAATAAAATATCAATAAACCAAGCAATTCAAAAGGCTCTCACAGACACAATCTGTGAGAGCCTAACTTTTATGATTATTAATTTATTAGTTTTTCAAGCTCTGCATAGGTGCAGGGATTCTTCCACCACGGTTGATAAACTTAGCAGGAGATTTCATATTAACCTCCATTACAGGACCTTCGCCAAGTAATCCACCAAAGCTTAGCTCATCGCCAGGCTTTTTGCCGATAGCAGGAATTACTCGTACAGCTGTTGTCTTTGAGTTAACCATACCAATCGCAGCCTCATCAGCAATAATAGCAGAGATAACCTCGGCTGGAGTATCACCAGGAATATTAATCATATCCAAGCCTACTGAGCATACAGCTGTCATAGCCTCTAGCTTGTTAAGTGTTAAACAGCCTGTTCTTGCTGCGTCTATCATACCAGCATCTTCAGTAACAGGAATAAACGCACCTGACAAACCACCAACATGAGATGAAGCCATTACGCCACCCTTTTTAACTGCATCGTTAAGAAGTGCAAGAGCTGCTGTTGTGCCAAAGCAACCACGCTGCTCAAGACCCATTTCTTCAAGAATATGAGCAACAGAGTCACCTATTGCAGGTGTTGGAGCTAGTGACAGGTCTACAATACCAAATGGCACACCTAGTCTTCTTGATGCCTCCTGTGCAACCAGCTGGCCCACACGTGTAATCTTAAATGCAGTCTTTTTTATCGTCTCACAGAGCACTTCAAAGTTCT
>JAXJJE010000260.1:0-11464 GCA_036298405.1 Acutalibacteraceae bacterium | reverse complement strand
TTAACAAAAGGAAATAAGTATATATTTTCTTTTATGTTGTATTTTTCTTATAACAGTTAAAAATATAAACAGATTTTTTTGAAATAATGAGACACACTATGATTTTGCAAGATAAGCTATTTCTCAATCTAATAGCTACTGTTATAATTTTTTGTCATAAAACTTAAAAACAGAGTTATAATTTCGTAATTATTTTTAAATAATAGTTTATAAGGGGCTGATATTATGAGAAAAATAATTTTAGAAATAGTAGCAACATTAGTTATTGTGCTTGGAGTTTTCTTGGGTGGAAGCTTGGTGAAAAACAGCGTTCAAGCTGTTGATATTTACAGGGTTACCGAGCAATCAGTAGAGGATGTAGTTATCTGTTCTGGTAAAATCGAGTATAAAGAATCCTGTGCAGTAAATCCACCCACAGCTGGTATTATAACCGATGTAGCTGTAAAAAAAGGTGATATAGTAAATAAGGATGATGTATTATTTACTATGGTTACAGATTTAAGTAGCGAAAGCCTGCCACAGCTTGGTAATTCTTTAAGCGAAATGGTTGATAACAAAACAATAAATATAAAATCGCCTGCATCGGGTACAGTTTTAAATGTAGAAGCAATGGTAGATGATACTGTTACAAGCCTAAAAGAAATTGCAACTATAGTAAATAGCAAAGACCTTTGTGTAAGTGTACCAGTTAGCGAAAGTAAAATCGCACAGCTAAAAACAGGACAAAGCGTTAAAATTACTGGTAGTGCTTTGGGGGAAAATTCCTATGAGGGTGTTATATCCGAAATAGATAATATAGCACAGCAGGTAGTAAGCACAGCAGGTAAAGAAACTGCTGTAGATGTTGTAGTAGATATTTTAAACGCTGATGAAATAATAAAAAAGGGTTACACTGCAAAATGTGCTATTACAACAAACAGAAAAGAAAATAGCTGTATAATACCCTATAACGCTGTAGAAATGATTGACGAAAATAAAGGCAATGTTTATTTATATAATAAAGGTAAGGCTGTTAAAAAATCTGTTAGTATAGGTAATGAGTATAAAGATGGGGTAGAGGTTTTGTCTGGACTAAAAAATAATGATTATATTATAGCTATATCAGATAATATCAGTACATTAAATACAGTAAAGGTTAATAGGCTGGTGAATAGTGTTAATGGTTGAAGAAATAATAATTTACCCATTTAAAAGTCTTCTTCGAAAAAAGGGTAGAAGTTTTTTAACAATATTGGGTGTTGCCATTGGTGTATGTTCTGTTATAATTATAAGTAGCATAGGCTCGTTTGGTACTGTAGCTGTAAATAACGAGCTTAACAGCCTTGGTATGGGTGGTTTAACAATCGCAGTTAAAAATAACGAAGCCCCACTTTCGTATAACGAGCTTAAGGCTGTACGCAAAACCTCTGGTGTTTTAACAGCTACACCAGTATATATGGAAACCACCGAGGCTTTTTCATCTTTCGGTAAGGGTGAAAAAACTGTGGTGTGGGGTATAGATGACAACGCTAAAGAGATAGTATCTCTACAGCTTTTATATGGTAACCAAATAAAAAAATCAGATGTTTCAGAAAGCTTGTCAGTTTGTATGGTAGACCAAAGCTTTGCACAGGCTATGTATGGCAAGGATAACGCAGTAGGACATAAAATATCGTTAGCAGTTGACGGAAATACAGAGGAATTTACAATAATAGGTGTAATAAAAACTGGTGGTAGCCTACTTCAAACTGCAATGGGTAACTATGTGCCTAATTTTGTATATATTCCTTACACTACTATGCAAACGCTTAATGGTTCAGCCAATTATGCCCAAATAATTACCAAAGCCACAGCAAATACTAATTTATCATCACTTGCAACTAAGCTGGAAAATACTCTTGCTTTTTTAAATGGTACAGAAGAAGCCTATATTGTAACCAACCTGGCCAAGCAAAAGGAATCGCTTACAAATATATTAACTATAGTTACAACAATATTGTCTGCCGTTGGTGCAATTTCGCTTATAGTTTCGGGCTTGAGTATTATGACGGTAATGCTAGTGTCGGTAGGTGAAAGAAAACGAGAAATCGGCATAAAAAAGGCAATTGGAGCAAGCAGATTTGTTATTGTGCGAGAGTTTTTAAGCGAGGCACTTATGATTTCGTTTATTGGCTGTGCAGTTGGCTTGCTTATAGCGTTTTTATTGGTTGCAATAAGCAGTAAGCTTTTGAATATACCAATAACAATAGATATAAAAACAGTTGCAGTTACCTGTATGTTTTCAGTAGTAATGGGTGGAGTTTTTGGTGTGTACCCTGCAATGCTTGCAGCCAAGCTTAATCCAGCAGAAACCCTAAGGTCATTATAATACGGAGTTTAATTTATGAGTAATTTTTGTAACCCTCATTTACCGGTTTCAACAGTTACAGATGTTGTTCTGTCTGGTGAATATGGATATATAGTACAAGAGCTTAACAGGCTGGGAGTTAATACAATAACCACCCAGCCAAGCAATTCCTTACCTTATTACGAGCGTTACCACCCTGATATGCAGTTTTCGTATTTCAAAAAGGGGTGTGCAGTAGTAAATAAAAATATACCTGTGCTTGCAAAACAGCTAGCCGGCATAGATGTAACTCTTTTACAATCAAGCTGTGATATTTCGCCTGAATATCCCTTTAATATATATTATAATCATATTATTATAGGTAACCTGCTTATAGGAAAAAAGGATTATATAGATACAACGGTTTATGATTATTGTCAGAAAAACGATTTTAAAGTAATAAGCACAAAGCAAGGCTATACAAAATGCTCAACAGCAATAGTAACAGAAAATGCTATTATTACCTCTGATAATAGCATATACAATAGCTGTAAAAGCTATGTTGATGTGCTAAAAATAGAGGCAGGATGTATCAGTTTATATGGCTATAATTACGGCTTTATTGGTGGCTGCTGTGGCAAGCTAAACAGCGATATACTTGCATTTACAGGTAAAATAAGCCAACATAAAAATTATAATAATATAAAGGCTTTTTTACATAATCATAAAGTCAATATATTAGAATTAACCAATAAACCACTTGTAGATATAGGTAGTATTATACCAATAAAACAAATTACAGATTAATAAAATTCAATATATTGATTTTAGCGTTATGTAATCAATGATAAATTATACTAAAAAACATATTAGGTTTTTATATCTTTAATAGCTTGACACTTTATTGTAAATAGATTAAAATAAAGTAAATGTGTGTGTTCGGATTTATTTTAATAATATAGAAGCTACAGTTCAGGAGAACTTCCTAACCAATAATTTATTAAGCTGTTAATCAGCACAAGCTACTTAAATTATACTAATCAGAGCATAATTTAAGTATAAGCACGTAGAATTCTATATTGTAGTACAAGTCAAAATAAGTTGTTTTTAAAGCAGTTTTGTGTTGGCACCGTTTGCGACACAAAATATAAGGCTGTTTTTTAAATGATTTTCATATACATAATTTAATAATGGAGGTCTATTTAGTGGCTAATAATCTAAAAAAGCCTGTCAAAAGCTCAGAGAAGAGCAAAAAGGTTGTTAAGAACAAAAAGTTTAAGACCAAAAACAGACAGGTATCTAAGTATAACCCAAGAGCGAACTCTAAAAATAAGGGTAAACGCCAAGGGGGTAAGGGTTCTTTTGTAAGCAAAGAGAATCAGACTTCAATTAAGGTTGCCTTTTTAGGTGGTCTTAATGAAATAGGTAAGAATATTACGCTGTTCGAATGCTGTGGCGATATGTTTTTGCTTGACTGTGGTATGGCATTTCCAGATGGTGAAATGCTTGGTGTAGATTTAGTTCTGCCAGATTTTACCTATGTAAGAGAAAATATTGATAAAATCAAGGGTATTGTTATTACTCATGGACACGAAGACCACATAGGTGGCTTGCCTTATCTTTTAAAGGATTGTAATATTCCTGTATATGGTACAGCACTTTCAATGGGTCTTGTTGGTAATAAGCTAAAGGAACACAATCTGGTTGCATCTGCTCAGCTAAATGTTGTAAATGCTGGTGATGTAATAAAGCTGGGCTGTATGAGCGTAGAGCTTATTCATGTGAATCACTCAATACCAGACTCTGTAGGTGTTGCTATTCATTCTCCAGCTGGTACAATTGTGCATACTGGCGACTTTAAAATCGACTTTACACCTGCTGGTGGCGATATAATCGACCTTGCAAGATTTGCCGAGCTTGGAAAAGAGGGTGTGCTTGCGTTAATGGCAGATTCTACCAACGCAGAGCGACCAGGCTACACAAAAACAGAGGCTAAGGTGCAAGAAAGCTTTGAGCGTTTATTTATAAGGGCAAAAAATCAAAGAATAATAATTGCAACCTTTGCTTCTAATTTAAACAGAATACAGCAGATTATCAACTGTGCTTATGCTACAAATCGAAAGGTTGCCTTTTCAGGAAGAAGTATGTTAAACTATATGCAGGTAGCTACAGAGCTTGGCTATATTGATGTGCCTGCTGGTGTAATTATAGATATTGATTTATTAAGACAATATCCACCAGAGCAGATTGTACTTGTTACAACAGGTAGCCAAGGTGAGCCAATGTCTGCGTTGTCAAGAATGGCATATTCTGACCACAGAAAGGTATCGGTAGGTAAAGGCGATTTTATAATTATTTCTGCTAACCCTATCCCTGGCAATGAAAAGCTTGTTGGAAATGTAATAGATGAGCTGTTAAAGCTTGGCTGTGATGTGGTTTATGAATCTATGTACGAGGTTCACGTTTCTGGTCACGCTTGTCAGGAAGAGCTTAAAATTATCCATAATCTTGTTAAGCCAGAGTTTTTCATACCAGTGCACGGCGAGCAAAAGCATTTGCGTAAGCACGCAGATTTAGCTGTTAGCCTTGGTATGCAGAACGATAATATATTTATTGGCGATGTAGGTAATGTTGTTGAATTTAAAAACCACACTATGAAGCAGCTACCTTCAGTACATTCAGGTAAGGTATTTGTTGATGGCCTTGGTGTTGGTGATGTAGGTAGCATTGTACTTCGTGACAGAAAGCACCTTGGAACAGACGGTTTGATTATAATTGTAGCAGCACTTGATATAGTAGATGGCTATGTGGTAAGTGGTCCAGATATTGTATCAAGAGGCTTTGTATATGTAAGAGAGTCAGAACAGCTTTTAGATGAGGTAAGAAGAATGTCAACAGAGATTCTTGACGACTTCGCTAACAGAAATGTTCACGAATGGAATTTAATAAAGAATAAAATTAAAGATGATGTTTCTAAGCTTATCTTTAGCAAAACACGCAGAAGCCCAATGATTCTGCCAATTATTATGGAAGTTTAATTATTTAAATAAAAGGGAGGAAATTAGCTTGAAAAGAAAAATATGGACAGTTACACCGATTTTTTTGGTATATACAGCTGCTATACTTGCTATGGCTGTTTTTTCCTCCCGTTGGAATTCTTATGTATTTATTACAGAGATGATAATAGCACTTATGTCTGTAATCATTGTATATGTTGGTATTCGTAGGTTTAACCACCATATAAACAGTACAATCAGAACAGCTGCACAAAAGCTGGGTAAGGATAATCTTGATTACCTTAACCAATTTAATATACCAATAGCTGTCACAGGCTCGCATGAGGATATTGTATGGTGCAACGATTGCTTTAAAAAAGTAATGGCAAATGGCAGAGAATGTAGTGGAGATATTATTGCTCAATATATACCAAATACAGGATTAGATCATATTCTGTCATCAGATGGTGCCGATGTAATATACCGAGAAAGACGATACACAGTTATAGGCTGTGAGCTTTCAGAAAAATCTGCAGTGCTGTATTTTGTAGATGATACATATTATAAAGAAACAACCGACGAATATATGAAATCTCGTCCACTTATAGCAACTGTTGAGTTTGATAATATTCAGGAGTTCGAAAAGGACGACGACCAACAGCAATCCTATGTTACTGTAAATGTTGAAAATACAATTCAAAAATGGGCAAATAAATATTCTGGTCTTTATAAAAAGCTATATAATGGCAGATATATGATTATTTTTGAAGAAAGAGTTATTGATGAGCTTACAGACGGAGATTTTAATATTCTTAATGAGGTTAAAGAAATCCCACTCGAAAATGTAATCTGTTCACCAACTATTTCAATAGGTATAGGCAGATGTGCAGAAAACTTTAAGCAATGTGAGCTTTGGTCAAGAAATGCACTTGATATGGCACTTGGTCGTGGTGGTGATCAGGTTGCTATTAAAACCAAAGACCAATTTTTATTTTATGGTGGTACATCACAGGGCTTTGAAAATACCGACAAGGTTCGTACACGAGTTATTGCAGGCTCGGTTATTCAGCATATAAAATCAAGTGACCATATTCTTATAATGGGTCACCATAATTCCGACATTGACTGCGTAGGTGCAGGTATAGGATTATGGAGCAGTATTACAAAGGATATGAAAAAGCTTGCAAGAATTGTTGTGAAAAAAGAGCATACAGTTGCAGGCTCGTTGATTTCGTTTATGGAAGAGTACGGTGACGGTGATTTGTTTATTTCACCAGAAAACGCACTTAATACCATTACAGATAAAACCTTGCTTATTATAGTAGATACTCATACGCCTAGCTTTTTAGAGGATATAGAAATCTACAAAAAGGCAAGCAGAGTTATAGTTATAGACCACCATAGATTGATGGTTAATAAAATCTCAAATTCAGTTGTATTTTACCACGAGCACCACGCCTCATCTGCAGCAGAAATGGTAACAGAGCTTATACAGTATATGGGCGATAAAGGTTTAACAAAGCACGAAGCTGCTGCATTGCTTGCTGGTATTACATTAGATACAAAGAATTTTGTATTAAAAACAGGTGTACGCACCTTCGAAGCGGCGGCTTATCTGCGTAAAAAGGGTGCAGACACAGTTGGAGTAAAAAGATTATTTGCAAATTCACTTGATAATTACAAGTCAAAGTTCAAGCTTGTATCGGGTGCCGAAATATTTAACCGTTGTGCACTTGCTTGTACAGAGGAAGAAACTGACGAGGATATGCGTATTACAGCTGCACAGGCTGCTGATGATTTGTTAAGCATAAACAATGTTACAGCATCGTTTGTAATGTATAAAACTGCTAACGGTATAAACATTTCAGCACGTTCACTTGGAGATGTAAATGTGCAGATTATTATGGAAAAGCTTGGTGGTGGTGGTCACCATTCCATGGCTGGTGCTCAGCTTGAAAATATCTCTATGGAGCAAGCACGAGCAATGCTGCTTGAAATAATAGAGCATAGTAATATTGACGCTCAAAGCAACGAAAACGAAGAAGCCGAGCAAGATGAGCATATAGAAGAAAATTAATTTTATATATTTATACATTTGAAAGGAATGAAAATAAATGAAGGTAATATTATTACAGGATGTAAAGGGTACAGGTAAAAAGGGAGAACTAGTAGAGGTATCAGACGGATACGCAAGAAACTTTCTACTACCTAAAAAGGCTGCAAAAAAGGCTACTGCTCAGGCTATGAGCGAGCTTAAAAACGCAGAGGAATCAAAGGCATTTAAAATCGAAGAGGATAAAAAGGCTGCTAATGCTTCTAAGGACGTTATCGAAAGCAAATCACTTAACATTACAGCAAAAGCTGGTCAGGGTGGCAGATTGTTTGGCTCTGTAACAGCAAAAGAAATTGCACAGGAGCTTAAAAAGCAGTTCAATATCAATGTTGATAAAAGAAAAATCTCATTAGATGCTGATATTAAGGCATTTGGCACATATAATGCCGATGTTAAGCTATATACAGGTATAGTGGCAAAATTAAAGGTTGTAGTAACAGAGGCTAATTAAGAAATAAAATTTTAGTTTGTGGGTAAGCTACGCACAAACTAAAATTTTATTGTTCAGAAAAAGAAAACCTTCCTATTAACTTTGTTATCGGTTATAAAGTATAGATTTCAAAGTTGATAGGGAGTTGTTGAATCTGAAACATACCTAAGCTCTTTTCTGATTATGCCCTATTGTAAAACTGGCTAGATTAATCTTTTTTCAACATTTACACTAATAATCATATCCTAAGGCTATGATTGTCATAATGATAAATTTGTATTCTATTTATTTTTATATATACTAGAAATGAATACCATTGAACAAATTTAGTAAGTAAAAAACTTTTGAATGTTAAAATAAAATTTTTTTCAACCCCTTGCTAAGCTTATGGATATACTTTGTGGAATAATTTGTAAAGCTACTCATCTAACTAGTTCGAGTATTATCAGAAGAGATTGGATTATGTCTATTATTTAAAGATGAATATAAAATATTAAAATATTATAATATGATGTTATCGAAAAAATCTCTCTAATTCCTAGATATATCTGTGAACTTCATTTTATAAAGGAGTAGAGAATTATGAGTGATAAAATTAAAATGAATGATACTAAATATACATATATTTCGTTGTTGAATATTATATCTGCAGTAGCTGTTGTGATTTTACATGCAAATGGAAGCTTTTGGAATTATCGTGCAGATATTTCTTGGGCGATAAATAATATAGTAGAGTGTGTATTCTATTTTGCTGTACCAATTTTTTTTATGATTACTGGAGTTAATTTGATAGACTATTTAGATAAATATGACACAAAAACATTTTTAAAAAAGCGTTTTAAAAAAAACTTTATACCATTTTTAGCGTGGAGCTTATTAGCGTTGTCATTAAGTTTAGTAAAAAATCCAACGCTATTAAAAACGCTTACTTTTGAGAGTGTATTTAATGGTATTTTTAATACTGAGTATATGTATATCTATTGGTTTTTTATACCATTGTCTTGTATATACTTATCTATTCCATTATTAGCGTGTGTAGAAAAAAATAAAAGAATTAATATTTTTAAATTTATCTCTGTAGTAGCATTCTTTTTCAACATATTAATTCCGTTTTTGGTTCAGCTAGTAAACTTTTTTGGGCATATTAATATTAAATGGACTTTTAAAATTCCTATATTAGGTGAATATCTTTTTTATGTTGTGGTTGGATATTTACTCCATAAAATAACACTTCAGAAAAAAACCAGAATACTTATTTATATTTTTTCTATATTGGGTTTATTATTGCATATTGTTGGTACATATTATTTATCATCAAAGCAAGGCAATATAAGTAGTTTTTTTAAAGGCTATACTAATTTGCCTTGTGTGATTTATTCAGTAGGAGTATTTGTTTTTATTAAATATCTAACTACAAAAATCAAAATAGAAAAAAGTGAAAAAATAATTTTAAAATTACAAAAATATACTTTTCCAATTTATCTAATGCATATGTTTGTATTTAAGATAACTTCATTTGTTTTATTAAAATTAAATATCAGTGATAATTCTCAGCTATATGTAATACTGTTGACTTTATTCACTATACCAATATGTATATTGGTTACTTTTATAATGAGAAAAATACCTGTTATAAGAAATATTGTTCCATAATAAAGTGTTATACTGGTTTGTTGCAACAGGTATACATCTTTTTGGCATTTTTTCAGAGAAAGCAAATAACGAAACCCTTCAAGCTTTGCAGGATGTAAAATGAAGGTTTAATCGAATTAGAAAAATTAATTTACATTATAATAGGTAGGATAGAAAATTAATAGCTTTTTCGCTTTGAATTAATAAATTTCAATTTCTAAATATATTTACAGCAGGAGGTGTAACAATGGCAGACGGTTTTGAGCTTTTTGACGGAATAAAGCTACCATACGATTTAAAGGCAGAGCAGGCTGTGCTTGGTGCTGTTTTAATAGACAAGGATTGTCTTGATAATATTGTAGAGTTTATTCCTAATAAAGATTATTTTTACATATCTAATCACAAGCTTATCTATGGCTGTATGCTACAGCTTTATAACAAGGGTGCAGCAGTAGACGCAGTTACTGTGCTTAACGAGTTAAAAAAAGAGCCTGCCTTTGACCAGGTAGAGGGTAAAGCTTATTTTTTAGAGCTTGCTGAGGTTACACCATTCACAACAAACGCAAAGGATTATGCAAAAATAGTTAAAGAGAATTACGAAATCCGTTCTCTTATTGTTGCAGCAAAAAATATTATAGAAGAAGCCTCTGAGGGTACAAGCACATCTTCACAGCTTCTTGACTCGGCAGAGCAAAAAATATACGATATTCGTAAGGGTGCAGATGTAAAAAGTCTTGAGCATATCGAAAGTGTTATTTATCAAACACTTTCACGACTTGACGCACTTAATTCACCCGATAACGAAAAATCAAAGCCTATTCCGTCTGGTATATCAGACCTAGACCGAGTTATAACAGGCTTAAACCGTTCAGACCTTATTTTGCTTGCTGCTCGTCCTGGTATGGGTAAAACCTCGTTTGCTCTTAATATAGCAAGACACGTTGCTGCTAAAGCAAAGCTAAGGGTTGCTTTTTTTTCACTTGAAATGACAAAGGAACAGCTTGTATCCCGTTTGCTTTCTACCGAAGGCTTAATTGAGGGTACTAAGCTTCGTTCTGGTAAGCTTAACAATGACGAATGGGCAAGATTAATGGAAGCAGCCGAAATTCTAAGCAAGGCTAATATGTATCTTGATGAAACAACAATGCTTACAGTACCTGCTATGAAAGCAAAGCTCAGACGTTTAAAGGATGTAGATTTGGTGCTTATCGACTATCTACAGCTGATGGGCAGCACATTGCGTACAGAAAATTTGGTACAGGTTGTTGGTGAAAACACACGATCATTAAAGAGTATGGCTAAAGAGCTTAATGTGCCTATAATTCTACTTTCACAGCTTTCTCGTGCCAGTGAGCAAAGAGCTGAGCATAGACCAATGCTTTCAGACCTTAGAGATTCTGGTTCTATTGAGCAGGATGCCGATATTGTTTTATTCCTTTATCGTGAGGGCTACTATAGCGATAAGGATGGTAAAAATGACGAAGATGCAGATATGAATAGTGGTGAGTGTATAGTTGCTAAAAACAGACATGGTGAAACTAATACTGTAAAATTGCATTGGCAAGGTCAGTTTATGCGATTTACATCACAGGAGAATAGAAGTGAGTAATGTAAGGGAGATAATTTTTAATACTGCTATAAATGGTGGTATGATTAATCATTGCGATTCAATAATTGTTGGTGTTTCAGGAGGAGCAGATTCAATGTGTCTGCTCCACTTTCTTGTGTCTATACAAAAGGAATATTCACTTAATATTACAGTTGCACATATTAACCATAATTTAAGAGGGGCAGAGGCAATGCGTGACCAGCATTTTGTCGAGGCTGAATGTAAAAAATTAGGTGTTGAGTGTAAGGTGTTAAGTGCAGATATTAATGAGATTTCTGCAAACACAGGTGAAGGCAGTGAGGAATGTGGCAGAAGAATAAGGTATGAATTTTTTAGCCAGCTTTGTGCAGAAAACGGAAAAATCGCAACAGCTCATACT
>JAXJJE010000259.1:0-4308 GCA_036298405.1 Acutalibacteraceae bacterium | reverse complement strand
CTCTTATAGTAAGAGGTATTTGCTGTCTTATCCCAGGCTTAGAGGGCTACAGCGAAAATATTAAGGTTTACAGTATTGTTGGACAGCTACTGGAGCATAGCAGAATTTTCAAATTTGAAAACGGTGGTGAGCCACAAATTTATATGGGCAGTGCTGACTGGATGCCTAGAAACCTTGACAGACGAGTAGAGCTTGTATTCCCAGTAGAGGATAAAATCCTGAAGAAGCGTAGCGAGGATATTTTACAGCTAATGCTGAGCGATACAGTGAATTCACGAGTACAACATTCAGATACATCATATACATTAATAGATAAGCGTGGTAAACGTAAGGTGAACAGCCAGATTGAGTTTGCAAGACAGGCTAAAAAGGCACTTAAGGATGCTAAAAAAGAAAATGCAAAAGAAATTGGCAAGCCAAGATTTGCAAAGGGTTCAAAATAAAAAATAAATATAGCAGGAGAGAGTGTATAATGAAAAGAATAGGTTTTCTTACAAGTGGTGGAGATTGTCAGGGCTTAAATGCGACTATGCGTGGTGTGGCAAGAGCTCTTTATAATTATTATGGTGAGAAAAATATAGAGATTATCGGAATATTGAATGGCTATAAGGGTTTGATTCACGGTGACTATAAAAAGATGAAGCCAGAGGATTTTTCTGGTATATTAAGCCGTGGTGGTACTATACTAGGAACATCTCGTCAGCCATTTAAGATGATGCGTGTAATAGAGGAAGATGGAGTAGACAAGGTTGCTTGTATGAAGAAAACATATAAGTATTTAAAGCTTGATTGCCTTGTTGTGCTTGGTGGTAATGGTTCTCAAAAAACAGCTAATTTGCTTTCAGAAGAAGGCTGTAATGTTGTTTCGTTGCCAAAAACAATCGACAACGACCTATGGGGTACAGATAAAACCTTTGGATTTCAGAGTGGTATAAATGTAGCAACCTATTGCCTTGATGCTATCCACTCTACAGCAGATTCACACAGCAGAATTTTTGTTGTAGAGGTAATGGGCCATAAGGTTGGCTGGCTTACATTATATGCTGGTATGGCTGGTGGTGCAGATGTTATTCTGTTGCCAGAAATCCCATATAGCGTTGAAAGCGTTGTCAAAAAGGTATCAGAGCGTGAAAAGGCTGGTAAGCACTTTACTGTAATTGCAATGGCAGAGGGTGCTATACCAAAGGAGATTGCCGAGCTACCTAAAAAGGAGAGAAAAGCAGCTATTGCAAAGCAGCCTAACGGAACCTTCTCTGCACAGCTTGCAAAAGAGATAGAGGCAGCTACAGGTCACGAAACAAGAGTTACAGTGCCAGGTCACATTCAACGTGGTGGCGATACCTGCCCTTATGACAGAGTTTTATCAACAAGCCTTGGTGCAGCTGCAGCACAGTTGATTATTGAAGAAAAATATGGTAATATGGTAGCACTAAAGGGTGATAAAATTGTACCTGTACCACTTTCAGAAATTGCAGGCAAGCTAAAGGTTGTACCAGTTGATTGTGATGAGATTAAGTGTGCAAGAGCAGTTGGTATCGCCTTTGGTGATGAATAATAAACTGTATTAAAGGAGTTAATAGTATGGCAGATACAGAAATTATGCGTGAAAGAGCAAGGTGGCCGTTTTTGGGCTTGCCTTTTACATTCACACAATATGTAATTACAGATAAAAAACTTATAATCAAAACAGGCTTGTTTGTTTCTAAAGAAAGTGAGATTTTACATTATAGAATACTTGATATGAGCTATTCTCGCAATCTTTTCCAGAAAATGTTTAAGCTAGGTACAATAACACTTTATTCACAGGATGTTACAAATCCCGAGCTTGTTATAAAAAATATTAAAAATTCACGAGAGTTTAAGGATAAGCTTTCTGAGCTTACAGAATCAGAAAAACGCCGTTTGAGTGTTCGCAGAGGAGAGGTAGTTGGTGCAATGCCTCACGACCCTCATTGTGCTGAATGTGGTATTGATGGTGAGGTTCATGGCTTTGAACATCCGTTAGATGATTAAAATACAGGAGAAAATAAATGGCTATACCAAATGACCCAGTAATGCTGTTGTCCTACATAAATACACAGCTAAGGGATTTTTATCCGAATTTAGATGAGCTTACAGCTTCATTAGATATTAATGCAGATGCTTTAAGGGCAAAGCTTGCTTTAATTGGTTGTGAATATAACCCAGAGCTTAATAAATTTGTTTAATAAGCAATAAGGTCGTTCAGACAAAAATCTGAACGACCTTATTTTATATCTGTAAGTGTTTTAAGCTGTTGAATGATTTTAATAGCCTCTACAGCAATAGCTTCATATTGCTCCTGTAATTCAGCTCGATTTTTTATGATTTCATTGGTGCTGTTTTTTATGCTTTCTATTTCTTTATCAAGGTCTAAATCCTGTTTAAGCGTTTGCTGGTTACTCCAAAATAAATATCCTAAAAATAAACCACAACATACCATTGCTATTATTGCGACGGTGGTTAATACAATATAATCATCGGTGGGATATGCAAAATAAAAAACAATAGCAAATATTAGTCCAATAGACAAAAGAAGTATGCCTAGTTTATATAATTCGATTTTTTCTTTTCGTTTTGAAATAGAAATATCACTTTTCTTTTGCTTAAGGGTGGCTATTTTTGCGTCTGTTCCCGAAAGCTCCTTTGTTATCTCGCATAGGTCATGTGTGATTGCAAGGTTTTTATGAGTGTTTTCTTTTAGTTGGGTTTCAAGTTGGCTTCGTGCGTTTAATGCTTCCTCTCTGTTCATAATTAAAACCGTCCTTAAATACTAATCATCATTTGATACACCGATGTTTTTATTAACAATCGTAAGTGTGTTTGTTTTTTAGTAAGTAAAATTCAGATTAATATAATTTTTAAGTAATGCCAAATCTGTGATATTTTGTAAATTATAGCACACAATATCATCTAATTCAACATTTTACAGTATATAAACAGAAAATATATGTCTAAATTTAAACAAAAACAAATTGAATTATTCTGCAATTGTGATATAATGTAGCTATAAATGGTATATATAAAAACAATACTACCTATACTTATGCTTGAATATAATAAATGTTAGTATTAATTTTTTAAGGAGTGGTTTTTATGATTATTGATATGCACTCACATATTGGCAATGTTATGACTTTTAAAATGCCTGGTGAAAATCTAATAGCTTCTATGGAAAAGTATAATATAGATTTTTCTATATGCTCTAGCTGTGAGGCTGCAGCATTCGACCATAATGGTAAAGTTTTGCCGTATTTTATGCAAAAATCTCAGGATACTGTGTATGAGGATACAATCAGCTTTGCAAGAAAGCACCCACAAAAAATAGCAATAATGCCATGGGTTAAGCCACATTACGAAAATATTTCGAATAAGTTTATCTCTATGCTTCGTCAGAACCTTGATATAACAGTAGGTATAAAGGTGCATCCTGTACATTCGTTTATAAGCTTTAATTCACCATCGGTAGAGGAGTATATAAAGCTTGCAGAACAGTTTGATTTGCCAATGCTTGTGCATACAGGCGACAGTGCAGAATCTAGCTGTATGGGTGTGTACGAAATGTCTGTAAAATATCCAAACGTAAACTTTATAATGGGGCATATGGGATTAGGTACTGATAATCAAGAAGCTATAAAAATGATTAAAGAAAGAAAAAATCTGTACGGAGATACAGCCTGGGTGCCACTTGAGTCTACTGTTCAGGCTATAAAGGAATGTGGGGCAGATAAAATTCTTTTTGGTACAGATAATACTATAGATGGTGTTGATACGCTGGGCTTTAATCCTAAGGGAGAACGTTCGCTTTATCAGCAGTATTTTAATGAGCTTAAAGAATTAATTACTGACGAAGAATATGAAAAGCTGATGTGTAAAAATGCGATAAGGATATTTAAGCTTGAAAGACTATTAGAAAATATAATGTGATTACAATTAAATAAAGATTAGTCAAAAGCTGTACTTGGTTTTAAAACTCGAGTACAGCTTTTTTGTGAAAAAATATGCTGGATTATGTCGAGAATAGTGAAAATAACCTTGCAATTTTTTAGGTTATAGTCTATAATTTAAACACAAGGGTCACAAAGGGCACAGATTATGCCTTTTTGTGTCACAAAAGGACAGAAAAATAACATTTAGGTACAAAAACAATTAGAGTAAGGGAATGAATACAGCTTTTAAGCTGTGTAAGACTATAGAGGGGCAATTATGTTTATAGGTAGTTATCAACATAATATAGACGCCAAAGGGCGTGTGATAATACCTGCTAAGTTTCGTGAGGAGCTTGGCGAG
>JAXJJE010000258.1:0-1696 GCA_036298405.1 Acutalibacteraceae bacterium | reverse complement strand
GAAAAGAGTGTTGCATATATCGACCACAACACACTACAAACAGGCTTTGAGAATGCAGACGACCATCGTTTTATCCAGACAGTTTGCAGAAAGCACGGTATTTACTATTCAAGACTGGTAACGGTATTTGTCATCAGGTACACCTTGAAAGATTTGGTATTCCTGGAAAAACTCTTATCGGTTCAGACAGCCACACACCAACAGGTGGTGGTATTGGTATGCTTGCTATTGGTGCAGGTGGTCTTGATGTTGCTGTTGCTATGGGTGGCGGTGCTTATTACATAACAATGCCTAAAATGGTTAGAATTAACCTAACAGGCAAGCTACAGCCATGGGTATCTGCTAAGGATGTAATTCTTGAGGTACTAAAGATTATGTCTGTTAAGGGTGGCGTAGGTAAAATTGTAGAGTACGGTGGCGAGGGTGTTAAAACTCTTACAGTACCAGAGCGTGCTACAATCACAAATATGGGTGCCGAGCTTGGTGCTACTACATCTATCTTCCCTTCTGACGAGGTTACAAAGTCATTCCTAAAGGCTCAGGGCAGAGAAAACGATTGGGTAGAGCTTTCAGCTGATGCTGACGCTGTTTATGATGAGGTTATAGATATTAACCTTTCTGAGCTTGTTCCAATGGCAGCTTGCCCACATAGCCCTGATAATATAAAATCAATCGAAGAAATCGGTCCACAGGTTGTTGACCAGGTATGTATTGGTTCTTGTACAAACTCATCTTACCTAGACCTTATGAGAGTTGCTGCTATTCTAAAGGGCAAAACTGTTGCTGAGAACGTTTCTCTATCTATCGCTCCTGGTTCAAAGCAGGTTTACAATATGCTTGCTCTAAATGGTGCTTTAGGTGATTTAATCGCAGCAGGTGCTAGAATTCTAGAGTGTGCTTGTGGTCCATGTATCGGTATGGGTCAGTCACCTAACTCAAAGGGTATTTCTCTAAGAACATTCAACAGAAACTTCAAGGGTCGTTCTGGTACAGCAGATGGTCAGATTTACCTAGTATCACCAGAAACAGCAGCTGCTTCTGCACTTGCAGGTGTATTCTGCGACCCAAGAACACTTGGTGACGAGGTTAAGATTGAGCTTCCAGAGCAGTTCCTTGTAAACGACAATATGGTTGCTGCTCCTGTAGCAGAGGAGGATATGGACAGTGTTGAGGTACTAAGAGGACCAAACATAAAGCCATACCCAGCTACATATCCACTAGAGGACAGCATTGAGGCTAAATGCTCACTAAAGGTTGAGGATAACATCACAACTGACCACATTATGCCTGCTGGTGCTAAGATTCTACCACTTCGTTCAAATATTCCTGCTATTTCAGAGCATTGCTTCACAGTATGCGACAAGGAATTCCCTGCAAGAGCTAAGGCTATGGGCAAGAGCGTAATTGTTGGTGGCGAAAACTACGGTCAGGGCTCATCAAGAGAGCACGCAGCACTTGCTCCACTATATCTTGGCGTTAAGGCTGTACTTGTTAAGAGCTTTGCTCGTATTCACAGAGCTAACCTAATCAACGCAGGTATCATTCCACTAACCTTTGCAAACGAAGCTGACTATGACAGCATTAGCCTGAACGACGAGCTTGTATTACCAGATGTTAAAAAGTGCATTATCGAGGGCACAGATATAGTTATCGAAAACAAGACAAACGGTAAAACAATCGTTGCTAAATGTGAGAT
>JAXJJE010000257.1:0-1363 GCA_036298405.1 Acutalibacteraceae bacterium | reverse complement strand
AATCAACACTGCGTTCAATACAGAATGGAAAGCAGCTGCTACACTTAATGTAACAGCAAAGCAGAAGTTTACATTCTTCTTTGACACAAACACAAATAAGGTTAAGGTGTTCAATGCTCCAATTGATACAACAAAGGTAAAGGTTGCATTTGATGACATTAATGCTCTTGTTCTTACAAGTGCTGACGGTGTAACATTCAAGGGTACAGTAGCTCTTGAGGCTGGTACATACACCTTCAGAATGGATGAGTTCGGTACACCAATGGGTGGTAAGTATTCATTTACTGATAATTCAAACAGTATGACATACAATGCTACCTATGCTTCAGCAACAACAATGACAGCAACAGGTGGTAAGTATACATTCACTTACAATGTAAATACAAACGCATTGAAGGTTAGTAAGGTGTAAAAATTAATAAATTCTAGTTAGTTTTTAATTAGCTAGTCATAAAAGAGGGTGTCTCACTTTGTTAGTGGACACCCTCAATTTTTTTCAATTGGTAGTGAGTGCAGCCTTTTGCTGTTTAGTGTAAAATTTACGGGTGGATTTTATGCTGAATGAATACCGAGCCACATTAAAGGCTATCGTTTTGATGTGGCGAAAAAATTAGTACAAAGTCTGACAAATAGTTTGCCCTGTTGTTTGTTGATAATCTCATCGTTTTATAGCTAGTATAACCCGACCAGATGTATTTATTTGTTTATCTTTGGGCATACTTTTTATAGAAAGAGGTTCAGTACTTTTGGTACTGGGTAGCTTTACTTCTCAAGTAGAGAACGATATCCTCTATTCAATAACATTGACAATATAAGGAGGAGTTGCTTTGGGAAAACGATTTTTTATTTGTGAGCATTGTGGCAATATTATTGCAATGATTCGAGATAATGGCGTTGCTGTACAATGCTGTGGTGAGAATATGAAAGAAATACTCTCTGTAACAAATAATGGTGCCGAAGAAAAGCATATACCGGTTTATAATGTAAAGGACAGCAAAGTTACTGTTACTGTTGGAGCAGTAGAGCATCCTATGGTGCCAGAGCATTATATTGAATGGGTCTGTTTAGAAACCGAGGATGGATTTCAATATAAACAATTACAGCCTAACACAGCACCAAAGGTTTCTTTTTTTATATCCGAAAAGGAGAAGATAAAAGCTGTGTACGCTTTTTGTAATATGCACAGCCTCTGGAAAGCCTAACAAATTATAAAATTACAATAAGGAGAATTATTATGTCGATTATTAACAAAGAAATTTCAGATTTTAAAGCCTATGCATTCCACGCAGGAGAGTTCAAAAATATTTCTAAGGAGGATATTCTAGGCAAATGGAGTGTTTTCTTTTTCTATCCTGCTGACTTT
>JAXJJE010000256.1:0-4039 GCA_036298405.1 Acutalibacteraceae bacterium | reverse complement strand
ATTTTGGTATGAGCTGTTTTTCTCGCCATGCCAAACTTTTTGAAAAGTACGCCCATATTGAAGCCTTGCTAAAAAAATGGCTTTGAGATAGAGCACGAAAATGTGTATTATTCATCTGCTATCAAAGGTAATGAAAGCTCTGAGGTAGTAATTACAGCTAATAACCTAACAAAAGGCATCAGCAATATATAGAATTTAAAATTGATGACAATCATATTGGTGGTTGCTAGGTACATTATCTTGATAAAAGCACAGCATATCTACGTTTGATTTATGTCAACGGCGATATTACAGGCAAGGGTATCGTCATAAGTTGAGATTTTATCCAAGTTCTTTACATGATTATATACAACACTTTTAAAATATGGTATAATAACAAAAAAGTGAGGATTAGCGATATGAGATGTAAAAACAGAAATTGCAACAGAGAAATAGGCGATTTTCCGTTCTGTCCATGGTGTGGCAAAGAGCAAAATAGCAGTAAGAAAGACGTTAAACGACCTAAAAGAGCAAACGGAACTGGAAGCGTGTATAAAAGAAAAGACAACAAATCTAATCCCTATGGAGCTATGAGTAGCTCAACGAGAGGGGAGAGGGTGTTTATTGGAAATTATCCTACTAAATATGACGCAATAAAAGCTCTGGAGCAATACGAAAGTAATTCTATTACTAATCCTAACGCTAATAGAAATGTTACTATAGAGTACATCTATTTAAATTATGTAGAGCAAAGCATTGAAACGCTTAGTGAGTCAGCTCAAAAATCTGCACGAATGGCATGGACAAGATTACGCACCATTCACAAAGTAAAAATCAAAGATTTAAGAACAAATGATTTGCAAAAAATAATCGATTTTTACGCTCACAAGCACCAAAAAACTGATAGCAGGGGAAACCTCTACTATATTGATAGCAAGGGCAAGGAAACCACTGAAAAAACGAATACACCTAAAATGCAAAAGCCTTTATCAAAAGGTACACTTGAGCAGATAAAAATACTTTTATCTAAAATTTATAAGGTTGCCGAGGCTAATGACTGGGTGGTTAAAAATTACTCTGCTTTTATAAACATAACTACTCCGACCGAGAAGAAAAACAATAAATCTCGCTTTACAGAAAAAGACTTAGCTAATTTCAAGGAACATCTTGAGGAATATGAGTATTTAGATTATGTATTATGTTTATGCTATTTGAATTTCCGTATTTCTGAATTTCTTGAGCTTACAATAGACAGCTACCATATATCAGAGGACGGAATTCCATATTTCCAGGCAGGAAAAAAAACCACAGCAGGAAGCAACAGAATTATTCCAATTCATCCTCAAATTCAGCCGTTGGTAAATAGATGCATTGACCGAAACGGAAAAACAATTTTCTGTGACAAAGAAACCTTAAAGCAAATGAAGCAATCAAACTTCAGATATAGATTTGATAAGCTTATGCAAAGCTTTGGATTTGGTCTGGAATACACACCACATTCTTGTCGTAGAACTTTCTCAACCAGAATGTCAGCAACTGGTGTAAGCGATGCAGACCTGACAGCTCTGATGGGACACACAAATATTGATGTTGACATCAATTATTACATAAATCAAGAGGTAAAAACTCTTTATAATGCTGTCAGCAAAATGGATTAGAATCAAGAAAAAGCCTCTCTCCCAGGTATATTGCAACATAATTGCAACACTTAGGACAAAAATTCGCTATTTAAAGCCGTTTCAAGATTAATACCAGTAATATTGAACTAATCTTGAAAATTTTCCTGTATTAGTACCAAGCGTTTTAGTTTACAAATTTTCATCAGAATATTTCAATTCCCACACAAAGCAACTAATTAAACCTGCTTTGTGTGGGAATTTATTTTTAGCTTTATAGAGTTTATTTTTAAAAATCATTTACTAACTCATTAATCATAAACATTATTTCAAAAGCAAATATACTTAAACGCCACCACTTCCGTAACTTGCAAATATTAAAAACCGATTCCTAGGTATTACAACTTGCGTAACTCGTAAACATTGTGAACCAGTTCCTAAGTATTACAATTTACACAACTTGCAGACATTGTGAACCGACTCCTAAGTATTACAACTTGCGTAACCTGTAAACATTAAGAACCGATTCCTAATCATTACAAAATCACTGTTTTATAAACACCCTATAAATTCAAGCTCTTTCATGATTTTATCTGTTATAGTTTTTAATAAATTTTTATACTTTTCTATAATTTTTATTGACTGACTTTTTTATATATAGTATAATATTAACAGATAAACTCAAATTCCTAAACAGAATATTATCGAAACGAGGTAAGTATATTTTGAAAAAAAGCGACATTAAATTCGACACTTCCGAGTTGATTATCTTACTTGCTTCAAAGCGTATAAAATATATTGATTTATGCGACATTTTAAGACAGTCACAAGCAACGGTTTATAAGAAAATTAATGGTGAGATTAATTTCTCTGCTTCAGATATATACCGTTTGGTAGAACAATTAGAAATCCCTTTAGAACAAATAAATAAATATTTCCTTACAATAGAAACTCCAGATAACACATCAGTTACAAGCGAAAGTATTATTAAAAATAATGATTTACTAACTAATGATAAAAGCGATTCTGTTTTATAAGCTTAAAATATTAGTTTAAAACAGCTAAAGATAGGTATGGTTACAGGTTAATTGAAAGGAGACTAGCAAACTCTCCCCTTCTTGTTTTGAGTTTTGCTTTATTCGTCTAAAATGAGTAATACAAAAATAGTAAAAGAGATAATAGGTATTATCCATGACCTTGAATATGTTAGTGATAATACTGTAATCACAAATATTACATTCTCCACCTTATCAACTTATGATGCAATTTCTGATTGGACAGTTCATCATCTTAAAGAAAAATATTTTTTAGGTAAGGATTATCTCTTAAATATCTACTATAGTAAGACCAAGGGTGGAAAGATTAATACAGACAAACAGCATAAGGTAAGTATCGTTTTTAAATTACTTGAAGACAGATATGATACACATACTATCCAACAAATATTAAACACTGATTATAATATTTATATGTCAGAAAACAGTGTTAATAAGATTAAAAGTGAAGTTGTTAGATTGCTCGCCTCTCTTCTTTTTCACAATAGTTAAAGGTAGGTGCTATTATGTCATTAATTATAAGTACAGAGCAATTTAAAATATTACTTAGCAACTTTAACTTATTTAAAAATATTTCAATATCTAATGGCTCCAATCACTTGCTTGTTGTTCCTGAGGACGATAAAGATATGATTGATCTCAAAAAACAAGCTAAAGTTTTGTTAACTGCTTTTTCTCTACTTATTGATTGTATGAAAAGAGCTATAAAACAAGTCGAAAAAACTTGTAATGTTATCGAAATAAAAATCATACAAGATATATGTGCTAATAGGTTTTCTTCTACCTCAGCACAGTGTAAATATTCTACTTGTGAAAAAACGGCCTTAGCTTATAGACGTAGATTAGTTGAAGATATATATTTTAAAACAATAACCGAAATAGGGCGAGCTACTGGAGTGAAAACTGAGATAGTAGACAAACTTGTAGTCCCATTTTCTATCCCTACTAACCTAAGCTATAATGATATTTTTAACCTTTATCCAGTAATAAAAAAGAACATTACATATAATTACTTTAATAGAAATGACGAATTTTTTTATGATATATTTCAAGAAGATATTATCGAAGCAAATATTGATTTTATTAAAGCTCTTGAAACTGTGATGATGATTATAAAAGCTATTGATCCAGTGACACTTGCCAATACACCTGTTTATTTGGGCAATGCACGAAAAAGAACCTTCTCTCCATCACAAACATCCCTTCGATATAAAAACCTTTTTAAGCAAAAAAATGAGTTAGTAAATTCACTTCAGATACTTTTATGGTTATATAAACAATCAGATAAATTGATATAAACACATCGGAAAAGGAGCAAAAAAAATGAAGAATAAATCAACTATTAAAATCGGAGTTAACTATCCTAAAGGTGGTGTAGGCAAAACTACT
>JAXJJE010000255.1:0-5643 GCA_036298405.1 Acutalibacteraceae bacterium | reverse complement strand
GCGGGTCTTCACACCCTGAAGTGGTTACTTCTAAATCATCAAGCAGGCCATTTTTACCTACCTTCACCATGATAGTGACTGCACCATTGAAATCAGTTCCTTTGGACTCGACTTCATCTAGAAATTCTCGTGTGGCTGGTATTATATTTTCAGCGCTGATTTTTCCAACAACATTTTCGTCCTCGTCAAGATGCTCATCTTCAACTACGGTTGCTTTCTTATTTTCTTTTGTCATTTATAAACTCCTTCCAACTATTAACTATTTTTTCATTGGCTTCTACTCGTTTAGCCGTTTTAGCATTTTCTTCGGCAATGTCTTTTTCCAAAAAGTCCTTGAACTCTGCCAATAATTTATTTTCATCAACAGGGTCTTCAGCCAATTTAACGCAGTGACGCATCATTGCTAACGCCATTTGGTCGAGTAGGCCAGTATGGTATGTTCTGTCCACGGCATCCTCGTCACCTCGTGCTTCCTCAACAGCAGTGTAGAGTGAGTTCGAAACAAACAGACCAAACATCCCGACCATATTTGCACAGTAGATGCCAGCATCTTTTATTTCTTCTTCAGTCATGTTTTTCAAACTGTCGAGGTCTGAGAAGGTATTTACCAGACCGGTTCTAGTGACTAGAATGTCAGCAACACCACGCAGAAGCGACACGATTTGGCTTTGCGACATCAAGGTTCTACTAAAGCGCAGTGCCATATTTGGCGAGTCGGATGGTTCTTTCCAGCTCATCATCACCAAGTCATCTGGCATATTTTTGTCGTAAAAGTCCTCGGCTTCTGCCAAAAAATCTTTCTTTCTGACACTTTGGTTCGTTTTTCCAACGGTCATTTTATAGCTCCTTATCTTTTATAAACATTAGAATCAGTCTGTCCACATCTTCAGCGACATAGCATGAACTTTTATAAACTACGTTCCGTCCGATTCGACGGCCAACATAGTATTGTAGATATAGACGTTGAATACGCTTAGTGCGGCGTTCAGACATTAAGCCCCAGACATGGGATTGTCCATCTTGAGATTCTGCATTGTGTAGCCAATACTCATAGAGATAACAATCATCAAACAAGTTATTCAACCAGCGTTTACACATCAGCAATAAAAGTATTGCTATCGCTATCGAAGATGATATGCTACTAAGGTAAGCTGCAATATTCAGATTGTTGGGGTTTAGCATCGTCAACACGAAACCACCACCGGCAGTGGTAAAGACTATCAATAATGCATTATAGAGATAGTCAATTACCTCAACGACAATCTTGCGATTCTTGTTAATTGCCAACAGACAATCGCTATGGTTGAACTTTTTAACAGTTCTAGCTGGTGCGCCATCTGGAATTACGTATTTCATTTATCATTGTTCTCCATTTTCTTCTTACGAAGAAAGTTCTTCCAAGATAGACGCTCGTCTTTGGCGGTAGCGGCATCTTCTATTTTTCTTAAGAACCTATTTGTCTTTTCAGAATTCTTCTTACGATTCTGTATTACCGCTACTGACGACGAATGCCCGCTTTTGTCAGCCATATCGTCAACCATTTTTATCGTAGCACGGTGAATAGCATCTTCCCATTTGCCAGCCCACTTTTTATTCCATGCGTCTTGGTCATCTACTGCACGACTAATTGCATCATAAATCTTTTCAGCATACACTGCCTGAGCATTGACCAACAGTTCAGCCCACAAGTCAAACATCTTCTCAATGTTTTTCTCAACCTTCTTGTCGTCATTAAACAAGATAGGCAAAACATCTTGTAAGCCGTGTTTCAACAATATTGCGAAAGGCACAGAGCCAACGATTTGTGCTGCGGTAACATTATCTGGCAAACGCTTACTGTTCACGGAAAGATATATTCCCTGATGGCGACTAGACCAACCAAACATTATGAAATCTTCGAGATTATCTACTTCATTTTTCAGTTGTTTGCGCCATTCTTCATCTTCCGATGTGCGGTTGTCTTTGCTTTCATCGTATATTTTCTTCTTCAAGTCATCGCGAGAAGCACGATAAGCCGATGCACGCTTTTTTCCATAACCTGACATTTAGTTATTTCTCCTCTGGGTAGTCATCCCACTTTAAGTTTTTTCTAATTCGTTTAACAAGTGTTATGTGTTTAGAGCCAGTTCTAGCCTTAGTTTCAACATCAGCTTCCCAATACTGTTCATAATCTTTTTCAAAACACCATCTAGACCGTTGAACTATTTTCTTGTCGGTAGTATCAGCGTAAATAGACATATCTTCATTTCTGATTATGAAATGGTCTTTGCCGTCTGGGGCGAATAGTGCCCTTGAGATTTTAACAACAATGCGTTCAACTTTGTTGCCCGGAGTTGGAACACCATTGGGGCGAGGTTTATAACTCGATTTTTTACGCTTTTGTTTAGACTTCGGTTTTTGCTCAGATTTAGCAGTCATAACACTTATTATCTATTAAGAGTAGATTTTGTCAACCATTTATACTCTTAATCTATCTGGGCATTTCATCGTATGGTGTAGATGAAAAACCACAATATTCAGCGAACCAACCGAGTTTATTTCGGACAGCTCTTGAGATAGCACGAGTTTGTGCTAAACCGTAAACAGCATAACGCGGCTTATCTTTTAGCCATTCTTCGTCGCAATCAGCAATCATGGTGCCACTACTGACCTCTTGGCCATTAGCATCAACCAATGTCGCTTTTGCTTCGACCATCAGAAAATCGACGCTATTAGATTTTAAGATTTTCTCTACGTCAACTTTTATGCTATAACCAAATAACTCGGCAATGTATTGCCAACCTGAACTGGTGACATAGTAGCTCTCAATCGTATCTCCACCTTTAGTTACGTTTTTAATGGCGATAACTACTTTCGTTTTCGTTGCAAAGTTAAGGAAACTATCGCGACGAAGTTGGTAGATATTCACTTTCGATTTTTGAGCAGTTTTATTCACTGGTTTAGCTTCTGGCTTTTCGTTAACAGTTTTCTTAGCGTTCGCCTCGGCATTAATCTTCTTAGCGGCATCATTTAATGCCTTCTCGATTTTAGCCTCTGGCTTCTTCTCATATCTAGTCGGCATTTACAACACCTCCATCAGAAGTTGATTTCCAGTTGAGCCGACAATATGATTTGTCAACGAAGCCGTCTGGCAACTGTCCAGTTAAGCGGTAGTTGTCTAATGCTTTGTCGACATCAGCCACGGTTTCAACCTTTTTATACTTCTCTGGTACCTTGTCCAAATCTGGCGCGTCGATACGAGAGATTTTTGTGAGGCTGTATCTAAGCAGACAGCCTTCATCTTCATGGACATCGTAGTCTTTCCTGTCGATAAGAAATTTTTTTACTGCCGACTTACGGTCGGCAATCTCCTTCTCATCTTCAGAAAGTTTGTCCATCAAGTCAAATACTTCCTTATGAGCATCTCTCAGCTCAATCATTCGTTCAGCAACTCTAAGTTCCATTACATGAGTTTCTCGAAAGAAGTCGTCAATATTTGACTCAGTTAGTTCTTCTGTTTTTAGCATACAGAAAAAATGGTTCCTTTCTCTTGACTTACTCGGTTTGTTAATTTTTTGCTATACCGATGCAAGGCGAAAGACTCAAACAGTTTTAAGATGGAGGTAATACTTGGGAACACAGTGCAGAAGTCCCATTATCTCTGACAACCAATACATTTTCTTAGATTGTAAGAGAAGAAAATGTGATACTCTACGATTTAGCGGTTTTATCAATGTTATCTCGTTTTGCAACCTCACACGAAAACTCAATAACAAGATGTTGAGAAAAACCTTTTGGTTGTCGTTCGCCTTATCAGCTTGGAAGAATCACGTGGAGGTGACAAGCCGATTGCGCTTTGAGTCTTTCGCTTTGCACCCGTATCATATGGCTTGGGGGAACAAGCCATAAGGTAGTCAAACGAGTGCAAAACTTAACATCAACCCCTAACGGGGAGAGTTGGTCATACCGTGATAAACATTATATTCGAAATAACGTCCCCTTAGACGAAAGAAGAAAACATAATGTTCACCACTATTTAATTATAGCAAATGGCACACATTTTGTCAATGGTTATTTAGTGGGCTTCAATATCTTTTTTTGATACTCTGCACGCTCAGATGCTCTAACAGAATCAATGCGTCCAGCACCGACAGTTGAGAACTCTCCTAGCACAATTTTATCAACAACACCAACAATGCCGCGCCCGTGGAACTCAGACTCTTTAGAACGCTCTTTCAAGTATTCGTAGGCGGCAAGACTGACACGAATATTGTGATGTTTCGTGATTCTTCTAGCAGTAGTTTTTTTAGCGTTGGTTTTCTTCTTCATAACCCTTATAATATCAAAAAGTAGAACATTTTTCAAGGTGACTAAGACACCCTGTCAAACACTTTTGATTCTCCTTTGCCATCTGTACCTGGCTTAATTATTATTGTTTCCTTCGTATGCTTCCATCCGTGGTCGGTGGTTGCTTCAACTGGTATCAATCTAATATCTTCGACCCTACCAAAGCGTTCGACATTGCCGGCAAGGTCAAGGATATAAGCGGTTTTATCAGGATTGCTTGGGTCAATTCGTAGGCATCGACCAATGAACTGCATATAGAGCGATAACGATTTTGTGGGGCGGCACAGTATCACAGCATCAACAGACGGGACATCGACTCCACGACCAACCATTCCAACATTTACAAGGAACTGGAATTTGCCATCACGAAAAGCCTGCATTTTTGCTTCACGAGATTTCTTGGTGTCATTGTCGGAGTCCATGCACTCTGCAGTTCCACCCAACTGTCTAATAACATTCTGCAACCTAAAATTCATATCTATGTTAGGTGTAAAGACAATAGCCTTGAAATTATAGTCCATGCACCATTTGATTGACTGCGTGAATCTAGAAGTATTATCCTCAATTTCAACCCAGCGCATCATATTGGTTGTGTCATAGTCCATTCTTCCCGGCACATCATTCACAAAAGACCAGTCCGTTTCAGCAACATAGTATTCAGTTTTAGACAGATAGCCTCTGTCTTGCAGGTCTTTTATGCCAAGCCTGTAAATAATTTTCTTGAATGGCCACTGTCCAAGCCGTGTTTTTTCACCATCATGACAATGGATTCGGGTCATCGGACGACAATAGATTTTAGGGTCTGCAAAGCGTGTAGAAAAAACCACATTGCGCCACGGAGTAGCAGATAATCCGACAATTCGAGTATCGGCTGGTAGGGCATTTAAGAACTTCATATATTGAGAATCGGCACGGTCACTAGGCACGCAATCGACTTCATCAATAATCACAGTCTTTATGTGCTGGCACCTATCCCAGTGCTTAGCGATAGTACCAATAGTGGCGAAAGTGATGTATTGATTAATGAACCATTGTCCAGCAGATGCAGAGCAAATAGACACTTTTCTGGGGTCATAACCAGTAGCCAACATCTTCTCATAGTTCTGCTCAAGTATTTCTTTGGTGGGTTGTAATATCAATGTCGGCGTATTGGTTTTATTCGTAATCTCAGCAATCACATGACTCTTGCCACCACCAGTGGCTAACTGAATGATGCAAGGGGCTTTTGACACCTTCCAATAATCGAATAATCTGTCAACGGCTTTTTGTTGGTAATCTCTTAGCGGCATTATTCATCCTCCTCAGCATCATTATCAT
>JAXJJE010000254.1:0-3303 GCA_036298405.1 Acutalibacteraceae bacterium | reverse complement strand
TTATTCTTCGATTAATTTAATTCCTGACGGAATTTTTGTACTTTGGTTATTTACGTAGTAAGCTAACATTTTCATTCGATTTTCAACACGTGCCAAAGAGTGTCCACCTTTTGTTAATAAAGCAATCAATCGCATTTCATCAATCACTGCATTAGAATATTCAGCATATTCTTGTTCAACTACATTGGCTTTTGCTGAGAAAAATACAGAAAATTTATCATCTATATTTTTTAATTTTGTTAACTTTTCTTCAACAGATTCATTGAAGTCGACATAGCCCAAACCAGCTAATAATAGCAAATATTTAAGAAATCTTTTTCTCGTATTGCTTAATATTGTTTTTTCAACAGATAATATTGCATTAATTTGTTCAACCATTCTGTTGGTTCGTTCTAGTCCTAGTGATGGAGTATCTGCTTTCGCAGCATAACTTTGAATAAATTTATCAGTGGTTCCAAATGATATTTTAGAATCAAATAAACCAATTATGCTATAAAAAATTTTTTCAAATTCAGCTCTATTATCAGAAAAGCCTATTATATCAAGAAACAAATTTTTGTGGTTTATACGTTCTAAAAATACTTCTAAATTTGTAGCTGGCATAGAGTTTATTATTTCTCCAGCTCTTAGTCGTTCTTGATTTTGCAAAAATCTAAAATATTCTCTAATTTGTTGGTCGGTAGCCTCTGCTATATAAGTCATGGGAATATTATAAGAACTAATATTTCCTTGTATAATAGTTGGTAAATCGCTATATTTGAGTCGAATATTTCCTTTATTATCCAATTTTTTTACTAATTTTTCTACAACATCATCTTGAACATTAGCATTTTGATAATAATTGCGAATAACTTCTATTATTCGTCTTGACCATTCACTTTTTATTATATATTGGTTGGCTACAAAATCACGAATAGTTGTCAAACGTTGTTGCCCATCAACAACTTCGGTTCGAGCTCCTCTTGCATTTGGATTTTTCAATACTCTAACACTGATATTGCCAGTAGGATAGGATTTAACAATACTGTAAATTAATTTATCTTTAAAATCATCTTTCCAAATATATCCACGTTGATAAGATGGTTGTAAGTCTAATCCTCCAAAGTTTACAGTGTTAATGCTATTCAGTACAGAGGTAACAGGTACTGAAGCGTTTGAAAAATTCATTTGTTCTAACATTTTAAAACCTCCATATAATTAATTTCTAAATTATTTATACCATAAAAAGACAAAAAAGTCAATAGATTCCAATAGAATTTATTGACTTTTTGATAAAGTGTTAAACATTCTATATGAATATTTAATGTGGGCTAAATTATTGGAAATTAAAGCAATAACTTGATAACAATAATAAACTTTTATAATAGTTTTTATGTTGTAAACTAATTAATTGAGTGATATAATAGAACAAATATATTTTAAAGTGGTGATATGGTGATAGACAATAAACTCGGAATTACATTACCTGCCGATTTACAAAGAGAAGAAGAGAGAATAAGTAAAAAGAAAGCATTAAAATTATTTGAAAATGGAATACTTGATAGCTTAGAGGTAGGTACATTTACTACACTTAAATTTATTCATAGATACCTTTTTGAAGATATATATGACTTTGCAGGCGAAATTCGCAGGGTTAATATCGCAAAGGGAAACTTTAGATTTGCACCTTTGATGTACCTTGATGTGTCTCTTGAAAATATAGATAAAATGCCTCAATCAAGCTTTGACGAAATTATAGAAAAATATGTAGAAATGAATATTGCTCATCCTTGTCGTGAAGGCAACGGAAGAGCAACACGCATTTGGCTTGACTGCATATTAAAAAAAGAAATTGGCAGAGTTGTGGATTGGAGCAAGGTGGATAAGGAAGACTACTTGCTTGCTATGGAGCGTAGTCCGATTAAGGATATTGAAATAAAATATCTACTTAAAAATGCGTTAACCGATAAAATAAACGACCGTGAAATGTATATGAAGGGAATAGACCATAGCTATTACTACGAGAATTATAATACCTTTAAAACAGAGGATTTATAATTATTTAACTTATAAAGTTTACAGGAAAAATATATAAAATGAATTAGGTGTGTTGATTTTAGCAGTCGACACACCTTTTTATGTGATTAGTTATATGATTTTTGTCATTTTAATGGTGTATTGGTTGATTATTTTTATATAGTGTTGTAAAATTATAATAGCAACTATATTGGAGGTAAGTATGAAGAATAATTATTTGTTAAGAGAAATAGCAGGCGAGTATATGCTTGTGCCACTAGGTAATAGCTGTACCAGCCTGAATGCAATGATTACTTTTAACGAAACAGGTGCATTTATCTGGAAAAAACTAGAAGAAGATTTAACTAATGAACAAATTGCACAGGCTTTTACTTGTGACTACAATGTAACATACCAGCAGGCACTTGAAGATGTAGAAGAATTTGTAGCTTATCTTAAAGAGAAAAACATAATTTAATCTATACCTATGTATAAATAGGGTATAATAATTTTAATAAATACGAAATGGACTGAATTTAATGAATAAAATTATAGAAGAAACAAAGGCAGTTGTTTCTGAGCTTTTACAGTCAGCAAAGCTGAAAAGTGGCAATATCTGCGTTATAGGCTGTTCTACCAGCGAGATAACAGGTAATAATCCAGGAACAAACTCAACACCACAGCTTGCAAACGAGGTGTTTAAGGTTATTTATGAGATATTAAAGGAAAACAATATCTATATAGCCTCACAATGCTGTGAGCATTTAAACAGAGCAATAGTAATAGAGGCAGAGGCTGCCGAAAAATACGGCTACGAACCTGTAAACGTAATACCACAGCCAAAGGCTGGTGGTTCGTTTGCTACAGCAACCTTTAATTCACTTGAAAACCCGGTTGTTGTCGAAAAAATTAAGGCACACGCTGGTATAGATATTGGTGGAGTGCTTATTGGTATGCATTTAAAGGATACAGCAGTGCCTGTGCCACTAAAGCAACGCACAATAGGCGAAGCAAGAATTATAGCTGCACGTACACGTCCAAAATTTGTTGGTGGTATGCGTGCAATATACGATGAGTCATTAATGTAATATAAAGAGGTAACATTATGAGCGAGCTGATCAAAGACGAATTTCACGACTATAAAGCAGAATTTCTTGATTTATTTAACCAGTACGTAAACCGTCCAGGCAAAGATAAGCTTCTTGACTGGATGAGTAAAACAGACTTTTTCACAACACCTGCAAGCTCCAAATTCCATTGTGCTTGTCCACAGGGCTTGGTTATGCATAGCATTAGCGTTTTTAATGT
>JAXJJE010000253.1:0-14986 GCA_036298405.1 Acutalibacteraceae bacterium | reverse complement strand
CCATTAAAAAGAGGATGGGTAGGCGTGCTTGGATTGACGCTTACGAATTACTTTTGCTGATGGCTTCTATGTGTGATTGATTTGAATCTTACCTTTATTTTTATTAAACTGCTTCTAATTCTCTCTTTCTTCTATTTCTGTTATAAATCACTACACAAACAGTAGTAATAATAACAAGTGCTACTACAGTAACAATAATCCAAAGCCAGAAGTAGCCTATATGAATATTGGTTTGCTCTTGTATATTATTTGTATTACCTGCCATATCAACAAGAACCATTCCTACATTATGCCAGCCTTCAGCAAGCGTAAATGTTATTGTATTGTTCTCGCTGGAATAAACAAATGGTATATCTTTTCCGTTATCATATATTTTACATTTACTTTCATCTATCAATTCACTGATATTAGAAAGTGTGAAGGTGCGTTCATCTTCACCAAAGAACCAATGCCAAGATGTCAAGTCCTCTGGCATATTGCCTTCTGGTACAATATTGTCAATGTGCATTTTACCTAGATCAATACGGCGATCCTCATTATTAACAGATAGTATCAATTCAACATCAACATCATCCTGGAAGTTTTCTTTAAAGAAATCAGCTTTCAACAGATAATCATAAATGCCAATTCCATAAATACTATTGTCTGCAGTACATTGAATATTTGCAATAATTTCTTTACCATTAGCATCACGCAAAACAATATCTATTGGTGTATCCTTTTTAGCCATAACATGGATTTTAAGATCTTTAAAGCTTGAAGGTTTTTTACTTATAGGCTGTCCGTTTTCATATTCAAACGAATACAAGCCTGTTTTTTTCTCTAGACTATTATCCATAATATAGGCTAAAACATCTTGATTTATCATACGTGCATAGGTGTTTAAATTTAACTCACTTTCGTTACCAGCAATATCAACTGCTGTTAGCTCAACTGCATAAACACCGTCTTTTGCAAATTCTGGCAAAGTATATTTATTACCTTTAATGGTTCCAGTTGAAATTTTGGGATCAACAATAACCTCATTAGAAGATGTACGTTCTGGAATATAGGTTGACAATTTATATTTTATAAAGGATATATTGAAATCATCAAACTCAACAGTTGGAACAGCATCATCTTTTCTTTCGTATGGGTATACATCTAAAAATTCTGTATCATCTCTGCTTACAAACATACCATTTTTCATACTAACAACAGGAGCTGTTTTGTCAATTTCAAAAATCACAGAGCTATGCTTTTCACAAACATTCGCAGCTAAATCAACAGGTGTTATCTCTATGTAATATACTGCATCACGAACAAAAGTGAATGAAGCTGTATGTACATCATCTATACTGTCCCAGTTTGCAAGGCTTACATACTCAGAGGTTACATCTTTTAAGCCCTCAAAGCTATGCTCTGTACCAGCGTCTTTACTAAAAATTTTAAGGTTCATAAGCTCAGGATTAAAATTATGCTCAACTATTTTTATATTTACAGTTTTATCGGCTTTAAAGCTATTTTCAGCAGAATTTATAAACTCAGAAAAGTTTTCGTCTATTGCAGGCTGTGTCTTATCTACATAAAATAACTTCTCATTACCTCCACTAAAAGTAACTACAGCAGTATGAGCACCCATATCTGCTCCTGTTAAATCAAAGGTATAATCACCCTCGCCAAAATCGATAACAGCTGTATGCATATTCACCGAATTTTCTGTAAACGCATAGCCTGGCTGTCCACCAAAAGTATTTTTGATTGCAACATTGATCAGGCTTGCGTCAAAATTTCGCTCAATAATAGTAATATCTGCTATACGATTAGAATTATAATACAAATCGGTATCATCATCATCACGAAAAGCAACATTGATTACCGGAGCAGTTTTATCAATAGTAAACTTTTCACTTTGAACAGGGTTTGTTACGTTAAGTGAATTATCAGTTGCATCAAAGGTTAATATTACGTCGTTGTTATCTGTAGGAAATCTGAAAATCTTTGTAACCTGTGTAACCAGATTAGCCTCTACTCCGGTTACAATCCAACCATCGCCCAAATCGTAATCCAAGGTATGTGCTACATTTGCTATATCAATAGTTTTTCTCTCAAATGAATCCCTCTCGGAATTTTGTAAATATCCAATCTGATTAATACCCGAAACAGTATCGGTAATCACTACAGTAAAGCTATTGCTTTCAACATAAAGCTTATTACCGTTGGCGTCGTAGTGGTCAGTGGTTACATTATTTGTTATTTTAATATCAGGAGCAGAATTATCTACAACATACGCTTTTGGTGTTTTTTCACCTGAGCTTCTGTTAACACAGTCAAAAGCTTCAACATAAATCTGTCCCTTAAAGCCTTTTGGTATAACCAGCTTAGCTTTACCATCAACTATTTCTTTTGAACCTGAATTTAATACTTTTTTCTCACCATTTTCAACCGTTACAAGTTTGTAATCAACCTTATAAAGTCCTGCAGAAGGTCCTGCATCCGATACATTTACAGTTACATTAAAATCCGTCTTAAAGTAATAGCCATACTCAAGCTCTTCTATAAACTCTGATGTATTTGTTTTTCCGTCGGCAGTTTCTGGGGCAAAATCAACACGCTGAATAACTGGCGAGGTCTGGTCTAAGTAATATACGGTTGTATAGGTGTCTTTATTTCCGGCATTGTCAGTAACTGTAGCACAGATTTCGTACTTACCGTCTGTTGCTTCGCCACTGATTGATGTTAAATAGTCGGTATCAAAAGCATATTCCTCAAAATCACTACACTCAGTCGCTTCTTGTACAACCTCTGATTTTAACAAAGATTCTTCGTTTTTATCCTTTGTAACATCATTGCCGTTTACGGTAAAATCAATGTTGTTCAAGCCTGAATGTCTGTCGTTAAATTTAAATGTAATATCACTGTTTTTAGAATACCACACCTGGTCGTCATCTCTTCCAACGCTTTCGTTTTCTGGCAAATTAGGAGTAATTTTGGGCTTCACAGTTTCAATCATCACCAAATTTTTACCTGATGACAAAGTTCCTTCAACATTTGAAATGTCAGGAGAAGCAGTGTTTACTTTTCCATACTTGTCATATACTTTAATAGTAATATAGCTTACAAAGACATTATCACTAACAGGAAGCTCATACAAAAATACTCCGTCGCCCTCGTCTGTCATATTTTTTGGTTCTGATAATCCTATATATTGGATAGTTGCATAGTCTATACCACTGTCGTTATCTGAATCTATAGTGTACGCCTTTACAACCAGGATGTCATTTGAATATATGCCAAAGGTAAGCACGCTCAAAATTTTATCAAGTGCGTCAGATTTCTTGGCAACGGTAATCTTTTCGATAGTAGGATCGTCAAAATCCTTATAAACAATAAGTTGCTTTACAGGAACAGTATTATTTGCAAAGTCTGTTATAAAACCAGTTACTACATATTCTTTTCCTGTATATTCAACATCTGCAACATCATTTGATGATACCTTAACATAGCATTTACCATCTTCTTCAAAAGTAATATTATCATCATCAAAAACAAATGAAGACTCATTTATATTTAATGAAATTTCTTTTACGCCAGAGCTATTATCAAAGGTATCAACACAAAAGATTATTTCATCATCTCCATTAAACCACATATTTGAATCAATCATTACTTTCACTTCAGGAGATTTTATGCTGACCATACCCTCTTGTGGCTTTACAATATCTTTAAAGAAAACTATGTTAGCAGTATCCTTATTGCCACAATTATCGTAAAGCTCAACCAGAAGATTATGTTCACCTTCGTTAAACTCACTAATTGAGAATTTTATATCATTTTCGTATATCTGAAATGCAATTGGCGTATTAATATTTTTTCCATTCTCATCAGCAATATCCTTAATCGAAAACGACTTCAATCCACTCTTCATAGAACCATCAGTATCATCAAATTTAATAGTTATTGAATCGCCTAAATCACCTTCACCAAACCAGATTCTACCCCCATCATCTTCGTATCCCATAGATTCGTAATTTCCTGAATCAATACGTGGGCGAGTTTGCTCAATCATCAGTTTATTGCTTTTTATTGGCCCGTGGTCAGCAATTTCTGTAGCTGGTAATGTTCGTGACAACAAGTTGCCATCTTTAACTGTAACTGACAGGTCATCTATTTGAGTATTGCAATCAACTCTTAAAATGAATTTATTTGTATTTTCAACTCTTTCAAGTGGTTGACCGTCAATTATAACTTCTTTTACTCCGGTTGCATAGTAACCGTCTTTATCCTCGTTATCATTAACCGTTACAATAATATTAACAGCGTCATTAAAGAAGGTTCCGTCTGCAGAATAATTTATATCAGTTGTCTGGTCGCCAGCCTCATTTTCATCAGCTTTCTGAATTTGAATGCTGTCAATATTAGGGCTAAGCATATCACTACCAACTGTGTCAAACTTAGGCCCTTCGTCACGTACATTTCCTACTTTATCAGTAATTCTCAAGGTTAATGAGTGACGATTTCCCTCTACAGTTTTAAGTGAATCCCATGGTGCTATTAATTCATAGGTTGAATTATTCCCACTGTTTATATCAAGCTTTCTATAATCAGTTTGATAATTTGCATCTTCTGGACTTGCTGGAATATCTTTATCCCAGAAATACTCAATTGTTTCAACACCCGAATCTGCGTCTGAAACAGTAAACTTTGCTTTTACAGAATTGTGATTATAGTTACCATCAATTTCAATTATATTAGCATCTGGTTTCTTTTTGTCGATAATTACAGGTGAGTTTACCTTTGTACCAGTGGCACCATTTTTGTCATAAAATTTATCATTTGTCTGGGCTTTAGGATATTTTTCGCTTTCACCACAAATGTTTTGGGCATACGCTTTAAAATTGTGGGTAACACTGGTGTCTTTTTCAACATCAAATTCAAACTTAGCTGAATAGGTATATATATCACCAAAAGAAACAGCCTTATCTTCTGTTACAACCTTTGATTCATAAGTACCATTTTCGCCAAGATATATTGTTGTATCAAGTGGCACCTTACCACCTTTGGCATGAACAGTTACTACTATTTTAGCGTTACCAAACACACCAAATGACAAAAACTTAAGTATAGCGTTATCATTTTCTTTATTAATCTCTATTTTATACACATCAGGCTTTGTTTGTAGCGACGTGTATTCGTATGTTTTGACTTTACTTATCGCTTGATAATGTTCAGCATTTAATTTTTGATTATTACGAAGGTAATATATATGTTTTCCTGTTCGGGTTTCTTCAAGAGGAACCTGTATTTCATCTTTCCAATCACCATCCAAATCATTTGTTTGGCTGATTAAAAATCCCCTTGGAGCCTTAAACTTTGCCTTATTAACATTCAAATAATTACCTGATTCATTTTCTGGTATAAGTACTTCATCTGTTTTATATTCCAGAACTTTATATTTTAAGTCATCTGGAATCTCTACTTGATAATTGAGAGCCTGACCACCATGAGCAATTGGGTCTCCATCTAGCACTAAGTCATAAGCAGCTCCACAAACATCATAATCAGGAGCTACACCACCATGACCTACAATCTTAAAAGTAGCTACTATCTCATGAATATCGCCACTTATAATCTGGTCTTCTATAATTGGATCATCACTAGTAAATGTTTCTGTAAATTTATCTTTACTAGGTCCACTTTGTCCATAATATATATATGGATGTTTTGGAGTTATAATAATTTTTTTATGTATAATCTTAATATCTTTTGCAACTGACTTTCCATCTAACGCAATTGGTTTTTCGTACTTATAAGCATCGTCACCAGCTAATCTGAAATTAGTAAGCTTTAAAGTAATTTCCATACCAGCCTGCAAGTCATCAGCAGTTATAGGAGGAGCTGTTACTGGTTCGGTTGGTATTGGGTCAGCTGTTACTGGTTCAGTTGGTGTTGGGTCAGCTGTTACTGGCTCGGTTGGCACTGGGTCAGCTGTTGCTGGTTCAGTTGGTACCAGGTCATATAATACTGGATAAGCTGTTGCTGGTTCAGTTGGTACTGGTTCAGTTGGTGTTGGGTCAGCTGTTACCGGTTCAGTTGGTATTGGGTCAGTTGGTTCTGTAGGCAAACTGATTGTAGCATCGGCAATAAGATAAACATCATCACCATCAACTACACCAATCAATATATCGTCTGGAAAACGATAAGTAGTTCCGTCCCAACCGTATTCAATATCAGTTATGGCATCATCGATATTTCCCACAGTCAAAGCAATCTTATCAGTTGCGCAAACAAAAGGTGAGCAATTTATTACAATTACCAACGCAATCATAAACGACAAAATTTGTTTCATATATCTCATAACAGTTTCTCCATTCTGCAAATAACGCTAAAAAATTCTATACTGATTAGAAATAAGAACAAATTAATCGGCAATGCAAACGGATTTGCTCTTAGAAAAATTAATATAAAAAACATCATAATAATTGAAATCAGTAATATACCAAGAATTATTTTTTTCAGCAGCTTTAATGATTTGCGAGTTTTGATTTTTCTTGTTTTTTTTGTAAGAAAAATCTGTAGTATAATTCCTAGCAAAAGCAAACCCCAGAATGTTCCGGCAAGAAAATACGCTATTACAGGAAAATCATTTTCTAAATTCAGCATAGGAATAAATAATAATGTAGAAGATGAAATAAAAAAGCTTACTGCTGATATATAGTTTAAAAGTTTTAATTTCATTGTATCAGCTCTTTCTATTATTTTTATTTAAAATCGGTGCAATCGCATTATAAAATTTAGTTTTTGTTTTTCCTCTTTTATATTTATGGAAATACATTAAAAATCCAATAACAAAGCATACTACAAATAATGCAATCAAAACCCACATAGGAGCTAATATAATTGGAGAATTATATTTAAGGTCTAGTGCAGTTTCTATATTTGAATAAATTCCAGTTACCCAAAGTATACCATAAATTACAGGTACTGTAACAGCAACAATAAGGAATGATTTAACAAAAGAAACTAATATGTAAGCTAAAATTGGAATTTTCTCAAAAAACAAAGAAATTTTCTTAACAATTTTTCTCATTTAATCAACTCCTTATTTAATACTGTTTAACAATGCAAGAACCTCTTGCCTTGTTTGATTGGTATTCTTCATAATCAGCTCTATGCTTTCGTCATTATCAAGCACATTTTTCAATTTTATAACAGCATTTTTAAATTGGTTATTGTCCTTGTATTTCAATAAAATGTTATAGGACTTAATAATATCTGTTTTACTAACCTCAACATTATAAATAGCAGTTGCAAGCTCATAGCCTATACATTCACTATTTACATCAAATTTAACAATTTCGGTTGAAATAGCTTTGAAATTACTTGTATCAGCATTTAACATAATTTCATCAATACGTGCTGGAAGCTTTTCTTTATTATCTATCTGGGTAAGAATTTCAACCAGCATTGCTGCTTCATAATCAGAAACACTGCCATTTTTCTGGTAAGTAAAACTAACAATTTTTTCATACGTACTATCCACTGTATTTTCAGGCGCTGATGAAATATAATCGTATGCTATTTCACTAAGCTTTGAAAACTGTGTTTCGTTATAATTTGCAATTAAATTATTCCACTTATTTTCTGCAATTCTGAATGACTGCAAATGATATATATTGTTTATAATCAAAAAAACTAATGCTAATGACGCTAACACACCACACAAACTGAACGCTGTTTTAACCTTAACATTTTCTTCTTTAATTATAGTTGGTGCAGAATCCTTTGCAATTTCAATATCCTTTTTTAATTCTTTGTAAGAATGATAATATTTATCAGAGGTTGTAAAATCCTTATTTCTGGCTCTTGTACACTTTCTGATAATTTTTTCGAGTTTTAAATGGTAAACCGATGTTGTTAACGACAAGTCACGATTACAATATGCAATATCGTTTAAAAAATGATTTTTATAGAAATCGTATATATCAAAATTAGGAGTGTTCGTTTTTGTAATCAGTTCAAACATATTCAGACATTCCCAGAAGGTGGCACCAAACGAAAAAATATCACTCTCAATAGACATTTTTCCTATTCCAAATTTATTAGAAAATGGAAAAGTTGAATCATCGGTAGCTTCGCAATAACACTCAGGAGCTGAATATCCCAATGCACCATACTGATATTGCTTTTCTTGTGTTTCGTCCTTATTGTAATCTACCTTTGATAAATTATTGATTGCAAATCTGTTTGCTACTGTAACACGTTGCGAGCGTCCAAAATCAATTAGCACCAGCTCTTTTCCGTAACGGGTAACCATAATATTCTCTGGCTTTATATCTAAGTGCAAAATATTTTTTTGCTCGGTAACAAACTCCATAATTTCACAAAAATTTATCATAAAAAGTAAAATCTGGTTTTGATATTTAAGCTGGTTATCATAGTTATAGCTTGTGATTATTGCTTTTTTCTCTGCAACACTAAAGTCGCTATATTCTACCTTTCTTTTTAAACCGTTTGCAATAGGTTCAACTTTTCTAAGCTTCCAGAACTCTTCTCTGCAAAACTCGTCCAAGTTCCAGCCATCAATAAATTCTTCAACAACACAAAAGTATGATGAAGAGTCAATTACGCCACTACTAATATGCTCACACGGCAAAGAAAAATCACCTAAATCATCAACAACATCGTCAATACGTACAACAGAGCGACACTCACGAAGTTCTTCAAAAATTTTCCATTCTTCATTTTTAAATTTTTCCAAACGGTTAACTTCTTTACCGTGGATAATTTGAGTTTTTGGTTTAAATTTAAGTACACAAGAAAAATGCAGGCCACCGTCAGCTTTAGTTTTCAATCCTTTGTAAACTATACTTTCTGTACCAATTGCAATAAATCCATCTTTATTTATACCGTAGGATTTATCAACTATATATCGGTACGAATTACCCCTTATTTCTCCACCCATACATGTTTCGCTCCCCTATTTTTCATATTGACTTAACATTATATAATTAATGGCATATTGTTTTATCATCAATACAATCACCACCAACGTTTTTTTATATTTGAATATTTCCTCATAACTAAATAGAAAAGAAAATCATAGGCATCATTTTCCTGAAAAAGAACACCATAGCATTTTTTTCTTTTTGATTGCTGTCATTCACTTCCCAAGCTTCGGCTACACCACTGCTCTTTTCAAAATAATCCTTCTGAATATCAAATATTGCAGTTCCGTCTTCATGTAGTACCCTACCATGCGAAATTTCTCCGTTATCGATTATTTTTTTGGCTTCAACATACAAACAATCATTTGCGTTTTTACCACAAAATGAATACTCATTATCTAAGACTTTAAGACTCTTCAGCTTTTTTATTAAATCCTCGGGATATTTGGTCATAAGACCACCAAACCAAGAATTACAGTCAGAGTTTTTCTTAAAATAGCAAAACATATATTCATAAAGACTACACTCATCATAGAATATACCTGCCAATACTGCACTTCCACGTTCAGTGTAATATACCTCAAAGAAATTAGCTTTTTTATTTACATATAATCCCATTTCGTAAACCTTTGTAGGTGTATTATGATATTGCTTAATCAAATTACAGTATCTATCGTTAAATTTTAATTTATTTAAATTTTCTTCTAATTCTGAAAAGGTCATAAAATCTCCTGATTCTTGTGTTATACTATTTCTGTTCTAAACAGCGGATAAGATTTTCAATCAGATTTTTCATCATCAAAACTATATTCAATTTTCAAACGCTGTAATCTCTGCATAAGCTAGTAAATATTGATATTAAAATTAAACGTTTTAAGACTTTCGTTTTATAGTTTTAAATGTTTTATGAATCTTGTCTTGTTCAACATTTTTCTCAATGTATGAAGCCATATTCTCAAACCCATTCATAAGAGTACCAATCGCCACTTTTTTACCTTGTTTTGTTTTTATCAAAAAGCTTTCATCTAATCCCATACTTGTATCCGTACTTTGACATTGTACTTCTATAATATCATCAACTGTAAAAGTATATTTAAAACCTGTCCATTTTCGAACGGTTATTTTATCCCCTTCTACAGTAATTTTAGGAACCTTCGACCATAACATTGCCCATATTCCTGGAATAAAGATAACTATTGTTACGCAAACACACATAGCAATCGGAAATTGTTCCGAAAAAATTGTGTTTAGTATTAGTGCAACAACAAAAAAGCCTACAATAAATAGGTACAACCAAAATATTATTGACGGATTGGTTACAGTGAATTTTTTGCGTGATTTCAAATTTTACCTCCTTTTAGTACTCTCCTGCTGGCAGAACATATATTTCTGGCATTTGTATTTCATACGAATTTGATGGTCTACAAAGTTCGGATATTTTGAGTACAATGGTTGTAATACCACCTTGAACACCATTCTCAAAACCAAATCCGTTAACAATATTTTTAATAAAATCACCAGAAAGACCTGCGACTACACCATTTCTAATTGGTTTAAAAGTGAATTTTTTGTATGTACCATTTGCTAATCTTGTAGTTGCAATTTTAAATGACGCACTATAACTTCCTTTACCCGAAAGCCTTCTAAAAATAGTTAT
Source organism: Acutalibacteraceae bacterium (assembly GCA_036298405.1). Classification (GTDB taxonomy): domain Bacteria; phylum Bacillota; class Clostridia; order Oscillospirales; family Acutalibacteraceae; genus CAG-964. The sequence continues at coordinate 4,402 of JAXJJE010000253.1, read as the reverse complement.
GTGAGATAAGTTTTTGGAAAGCTTATTTCCAAGAAAATCAAACATTTTACTGAACATAGCTGCTGTTAAACCACTTAAGGCTGTATCAAACATAATTTCCGTCATAGATCTTTTATCCGTACCAGTGAGATTTTCAAGATTCTCCTTGAAGAACGTAGAAATCATTGAATCAATAGAACACGATAAAATGACATTTCCTCCAGTGAGGATCATAAGGACACCTCCTGCAAATCCTCCTAATGCTGCTCCCAGATAACCTTCCCAGGTTCCTGTCCATTCTCCTGTCATTATAAAAGATATGACATCACCTATCAACTGACCTGCCATACCAACTATTGCACCAACAGCACCAGCCATCAGAATAGCTGTTAGGGCAGCTGTTCCTGTTCCTAAAGTTACTACTGTAAGGGCTACAATAGCAACCACAGCTAGAATAGCTACTACCACACCGACAATTGATTTCCAGTGCTCTTTACACCATTCTCCAGCCTTTTTAAGACCGTCGCAGAATTTTTCCCAACCACTTTTTTCGCTATCTGGTTTAAGATAGCTATATTTACAATAAAAATCATCTTTATTTTGATTTACAACATCTGCAACATCACTATCGATTTTTACAGTGTCTGTAATAAATTGGTCGCAGTTGCTATGAAATGTTTCTAGTGCTTCGATTTTATCTTCCTGTGTTTTAGTAGAGGTTGATATAACACTTATAACTTCATCAAGGTCACAAATACTTTTATTTACCTCTAATGCTTTATTTTTCAGGTTAGAAAGCTCCGATTTATAATTTGTCACAGATTTTTTGACTTCATCAATAAGTCTGGGCATATCGTTTATTTTATTCTTATATAAAGAAATCGTTGCCACTCTCTTAACGCCCCCTTCAGTTTATTCGTTAGCTTTTTTCGTTGTATACTTGATTAAATATTGTATTATCGTTTTCGCTTAATTCTGTCAGCCTGATTATCTCTTACCTATTATGCTTGAGTAATTTCTAAACAGTGGATAAGACTTTCGAAGAGTTACAAATAATTTTATGTACCTATTCTGATTTATCATCTTAATTTTTTTACCTGTTTGATTTCCCAACCTAATCCTTTTAACTCATCAAATAAATTAAAAATCTTCTCTGAATATATTTTATTAAATTCAAAAACAAAATCAGCACCGTGGTCCTCCACATAAAAAACAGCTGACAACAAACCACTTTCAAACAATCTTTTTTTCATTTTAGTATCTAAGCTTACTAAAAAATCTTCCCATTTAACAGCTTTATCAAAAAAGAAAAATTGAATTTCACAACAAGTATCATCAGACAAATATTCAGTTTTAACTCTTGCTTCAGATAGATAAAAATATGAATGATGTGGGTCAAGTAAAACATTCGCTTGCGAAATTACTGCATTAGAATCAACAATTTTGCTAATATCAAACAAACGGTAAGCATGCATAAAAACATTGTTTGATTTTGAAATATCAAGTATAAATTCATTAAAAATGTCAGCAACTCTTTTTTCGTTTTGATTTAATCCACTACAATGAATTTTTATCTCATCTTTTTCTACACAATATTGTACCACAGAATATAAACGACTACAATTCATAAAACTTATTCTCTTTTCTCAAATTTTATTATTTGTCAATCCCTAAACATCGAAGTCAGCAAACCAAAAATAGCATCAAGAATTGGAGATAGAGGAACATGTGCTTTTGTTCCAAATAATTTAGGCACATGATAATGCAAATAACGTGAAATATCAAATTCTAATCGTATAGCTGTCTTTCCTGCACTATTTGCAAAATTTACAGTTACACCTTTAGGATTACTAGTTGTATAACCTGTGATTACCCCATAGTTTTGGTTTCCGGTTTTACCAAATCTAAACAATTCTTTAGCATTGGATAACCATGAGCTATTTTTTAAAAAATGGCTTATTCCTTTTGATATTCCATAACTTGCACCAGAAAAAAGTGCACAAATAGAAGCATTTAATATTGCATTTAATGCCATATCTCCCCATGAAATATTTTCGCCTTTAATAAATTTATCTCCTAAATCACTAATAATAGAGGATCCCATTCCAGAAACTCCACCAATTGTCATAGATTTTACTAAAGTTAATGCAGCAGTTCCACCTGACGACATAAAAAACCCCATACCTCCAGAAATAATTCCAGAAATAGCACCGTAAAAGGCTCCATTTTCAAAGCCCTCGAAAAAGGACTTTCCACTAATAACACTAATTATGCCACCGACGGTACCTCCAATTCCTGCACCGAACAAAGCACCTAGAGCCATTGCGCCCAAAACACCACCTACACCAGTGCAGATTAATACAATAGCCACAATAACTAACGCTACTGTAACAATTATTTTCCAGTGTTCTTTACACCATTCTCCAGCCTTTTTAAGATTGTCGCAGAATTGTTCCCAACCACTTTTTTCATTATCTGGTTTAAGATAGCTGTATTTGCTGTAAAAATCATCTTTATTTTGATTTACAATAGCTGCAACATCACTATCGATTTTTACAGTATCTGTAATAAATTGATCACAGTTGCTATGAAAGGTTTCTAGTTCTTCGATTTTATCCTCTTGTGTTTGAGTAGAGGTTGAAATAGTATTTATAATTTCATCAAAATCACAAATACTATTATTCACCCCTAAAGCTTTATTTTTCAGGTTAGAAAGCTCAGATTTATAATTTAACACAGATTTTTTGACTTCATCAATAAGTCTGGGCATATTGTTTATTTTATTTTTATGCAAAGAAATCGTTGCCACTTTCTTAATGCCCCTCTCAAATTTATTCTTTAGCTTTTTCGTTAGAGGATTCTGCAAAAAGCAAATTAAATATTGTGTTCTTATCGTTTTCGCTTAACTCTGTCAGCTCTGTTATCTCTTTCTTATTTTCTTTTTTATCGGCAACTGTATTCGAAAAATTCCTTTCAAGTGCCATATTAATTAACCCCCACTGCCTTCACCAGACTGAGGATTTTTGTTAAACTCTGCAAGCTGCTGGTCAAGCTTTGTATATTCGTCCTTAATGCTTTTTACTGCTGAGTTGTTTATGCCATCCAGAGCGTCCTTTACGCCTCCGATATTCTCAAGAATATGGTCAGTTTCTGTCTTATATGCGTCTGCTCCTTCGCCTTTCCATTTACTAAGCAAGGTTTGGTTTATTGTATTAAATTTTTCTTTAATTTCATTAAATTCTGTAATAACATCTTCGCTATCTGTCATAAATTTAGTTATCTTTGAGATGTCTGCTGAAATAAATGCTTCACCCGCCATAATTTGTATCCTCCTCAAATTTTATAAATTTTGCTTTCAATAAATTATCTGCTTCAATATCATAGAAGTATCCATCGCCTTTTTCACATTTGGCGTAATCTTCTTTTAAATCCTTAATATCCATATTGCCAAATACTGTTTTTTGTCCACGCTCTCCCGCAAACTCAGCAATATTATCAAGCAAAAGCACTGTACTTACAACACTGTTAAATACGGTGTTGGTTTCCATATCGCTCATTTTCTGGACATCTGAAAAAATGAATAAATATTTTTTATCTTCTGCCACAGCTGCTAAACGAGGCAAAAGCTTTTCTATAAAATACTTGTTTTCAGTTGTGTTTAAGTAAACCAGCTTACTTTGAATAACAAAAACTGTAAAAGGAGTATCCTCATACTCACTCTTCGTTTCAACACGTCTTGCGTCTGCTTCAAAAATATTGAACATTCCAGCAATTAAGTTTTTAGGTAAATCAACGTAGTTGTTGTGAAGATAAAGATAAAATCTTTGAATTGGCGATAGCTTTTTGCTTCTCACTTCTTCTGGCTTAGGTCCTAAAGGCTGCAAACTAATAGATTCTTCGCAAAAACCATTAAAATATACGCTGTCTGCTATGTTTTGGTATTTGCTATAAATATCTTTAAGCCCATTACGACCATCGTCGAAAAATACAATTCTTGAATCTGGCTTTTGATTGATAATTCCATTCAACAACAAATTAAGCAAATTGGTCTTACCAAACTCCTTTTTACCATAGATCGCCACAACGTGCGACTCATCCAGATTTACAGTCACAGGGCAAAAATTAACATAATCCAAAGCTACACTTACCGGAAGCTTGAATTCTTTTTCTCTGTTATTCTGTGGTTGCTTTAGTCTTTCGTAATCAGACATCTTTAATTCATCTGGAAAAGTCAAGTATTTTTTTACCTGCTTATTATATTTAGAATCAGAAAAATCAAATTTCTGCTTTAAATTAGACAGAAAAATTTCTTCAGTTTCTAGACCTTGATCTTCTCTAACAGCATACGGTAATGTACATTGAACCTCATACGGGAGATTCATTCTGAATGTACCTGTAACACCATCTGGCTTAACTGTTACAT
>JAXJJE010000252.1:0-2721 GCA_036298405.1 Acutalibacteraceae bacterium | reverse complement strand
GTATTAATTGTCTTATGTGACTCATCAATAACCAGCATAAAATGAGTGATTTCATCCAAGCCTATCAAGCCATCTTCATACATCTGTTTTGATTTACCACCAACCTTAACAGCATTTGCCCAACATAAAGACAACGCTGAGAACAACTGTGCATCGTAAACTGATGAATCCAAATGAGCTAACGAAGCTATATCATAAACTACAAACTGAGCATTAATTAAATCTGTAATAGACGTATGACCGTTAAAGATTTTACCGTAGGTAGTTATCATTTTTTCTAAAACTAAGATAATATGGCTACACATAATTCTTGTATCTGTTTCTACTTCTTTGTCATATTCAATCTTTGCGTATGCTAGCAAATCACTTAAAATCGGGTACACATCATTCGGTAATTCAGTAACCTGTATATTTTTTACAACTCTGTTTTCTGGAATAATCTTGCACTGCACATACAAACCCATTACCAGCTTTTCAAAATACATTTGCTCTGCCTGTGAGCTTTCAGGTGACATAAACACAAATATATTTTTCAGTTTATTCATATGCATTGCAAAGCTTTGTTCCTCAGTATCCATTGTTGCGTATATATGTAACGGATTAATAATTCCACTTGAACCATCAAGCGTGATTATATATCCTCCTAGCTCCTTGCACATATAACGAAAATCACCAACTACATCCATTACACGAACAAAGTCACCTCTAGCTACTCTATCTCTTATCGCTTTTTTTAGTAGAGTAGATTTACCCATACCCATAAATCCCATAATAATAGCGTTATAAGAAGTTCTCAAGCTTGATACATGAAAAACGTCAAGCAATATATTTCCTGATATATGCGAACTGGAGGTGTGTCCATATAATGAGCCGTACTTGTCATTTAACGAAGTAAAATGGAATGGGTCGCCTACTGCGATATTCTCACTTGTAAGAGGTTGACCTTCTCTTTTGTTCAGGAAAAATAAATTATCCTGTAATTTCTTAGGAAGAAACATTGAACACCATTCGTATTCCTGTTCATTAAGGTTTACACAGCATTGATATTCGTTGCCGTCAAGATGGTGTTTTATATTGTATTTAATCTCCTCTAAAGCTTCTCTCGTTTGTGCCGACAAATACACTCTTGCAACCATATTCTTGACAACCTCACCCATATTGGCGATATTTTCATACAAGGTCAATAGCTCGTTGTATCTGCGTTCTGCATCCATACTTTCTTCTACATTTTTAGCTGTTGTATATCGGCTCTTTTGTTCACTTACAGACCTATTAAGATTACGCTTTACAACATCTTTATTCACTGTTTGCAAATCAATAGTCGTAACAGCACCAGATATGTTCATTATGTAAGTCAACCAATGCCTATCAACACTGCCTGGATAATCATAAATATACAAACACACTTCATACCCATCACCTGTTTGAACACAGTCACTAAAATCAAAGGAAATACCACCTCTTGGCTGTAAAGACTCCAAAAGATAAGGATCATATCCTAGCTTATTTATCTTATCCTGAGTGTCTTCCCTCAATATTCGTTTAGGTAGGTTTTCGTCATTATACATAATAGTGTTCTTATTAGTCATCTTATGTAGGCATTGCAATTTTTGATACAGGTCTATCTCTCTGATAAGGGAATTAGGGCTTCCAAGTGTACTAAGAGCAATACCACGGTTATTAATAAGGTCATCATAGCTATCTGCAAAAATGAAAAGATAATACTCTCTATCAGTACTTTTCCTTTCTACATTTTCTAACTCCTCAAGCTTTTCACTTAATATTTCTGAATAAATAGGATTTTGTTCAACGGTAATCTTATGACGGTAATAGCTTTGCTGTCCTTTAGTGTTCGTAGGGAAATTTATTCCTACAAATTTGATGTCACCATTGTACATTTTGCAAAACTTCTGAATTTGACTTATATCTGTCATTATTTCTGTTTCAGAAACTATGGTTAAGTCTTTCGTCTTAATCTGAAGAATATCAAGATAAGTACCGTTCTTATACTCAAAAACATTCTTTACAATCCTTTTGAAAGGAAGAATTTTTTCTGTTGTTTTTGTTACCTTAGCTATATTCTGCATATTCTTACGATTTTTTTCTTCTTGCTTTTTTAGCTTCTTTTGTGAACGACTTATATGCTTTTCACTCTTAGTAGGCCTACTCTTGCTTTTCATTCCACCTCTTCCTTTCTATCTCTTCTTTTAATATTCTGTGTGACTCTAGTGCTTCTTTGGTACATATCATTTTCAGCTTCTTTTCGGTTTCAAATGCCAAATATACGGTTTTATTTCTTTTTACTGCAAATAGCAAGGAAATTATCATCTTTTTCCCTCTGTTATTTGTACTGTTTGTAGTACAAAAACAACCAACTAAAAAGTTAAAAATCAGATATACCATCTTAATCGAAGGAGATACCATATTTTGAGTTAATAGCCCCAAAAAGGTAAAACCAGATACTATAAATAAATCTGTAAGTGTTATTTTCTTAAAAATTCTTGTATCTGATTTTAACTCCTTAACTATTAAATAGTCTGCCATCTATAACCACCTGTTTCTTTACGGGGGTAAAATTAACATTCACCCCCATTTACTAGATTATTCCTTTCCTCCAAGCTTTGAGCTACCACTATTTTTCTTCTTCATAATATCCTTTATTGGCATACTTCCCCTATAGTTAGCCTTATAGGTATTTCCGTTAAGTGTAACTGTCATAGT
>JAXJJE010000251.1:0-2926 GCA_036298405.1 Acutalibacteraceae bacterium | reverse complement strand
GTGCAGAATGCCCACGCCTAAACGTGTTCCGCTCTAACACAAACATTTACGCACAGATTATTGATGACGTAAATCGTGTTACTCTTGCAGCAGCTTCTTCTCTAGAATTAGACGGTAATGGAAGCAACAAAGAGGCAGCTTTCAAGGTTGGCGAGGCTATCGCTAAGAAGGCTGCTGACAAAGGCATCACCGAGGTAGTATTTGACCGCGGTGGATACATCTATCACGGCCGTGTCAAGGAATTGGCCGAAGGCGCTCGCCAGGGCGGCCTCAAGTTCTAAGAAGGGGAGGAAATAACTTTGGCTATTATTGACGCATCAACATTAGATTTGCAAGAGCGTGTTGTAACAATCAACCGTGTATCAAAAACAGTTAAGGGTGGCCGTATCTTCAAGTTTGCTGCTCTAGTAGTAGTAGGCGACGGCAACGGAATCGTAGGCTTTGGTATTGGTAAAGCAGGCGAGGTTCCAGACGCTATCCGTAAGGGTATTGAGGATGCTAAGAAGAACCTAATTAAGGTTTCTCTAAAGGGCACAACAATCCCTCACGAGGTTATCGGCGAGTTCGGTGCAGGTAGAGTTCTTATGAAGCCTGCTGCTGCCGGTACTGGTGTTATCGCTGGTGGTCCTGTTCGTGCAGTTATCGAGGCTGTAGGTATTAAGGACATCAGAACAAAGGCGTTAAGATCAAATAACCCTTGCAATGTAGTTAGAGCAACACTAGCAGGTCTTGCTTCACTACGTTCAGCTGAAGAAATTGCTGCAATTCGTGGCAAGTCAGTTAAAGAGATTTTATAATAGGAGGGCAGCAAGATGGCAAATGTAAATATTAAGCTTGTAAGAAGTCTTATAGGCTGTAAAAAAGACCAAATTGCAACAGCCCAGGCACTTGGTCTGAAGAAAATTGGCGACGTTACAACACAGCCAGACAATCCTCAGACTAAAGGTAAGGTTGCTAAAATAGCTCACCTTATCGAGGTAAGCGAAGCGTAAGCAAGGAGGTGCTCTAGATATGAAGTTGCATGAACTATCACCTGTTGAGGGTTCTAAGAAAGCCGTAAAGCGTATCGGTCGTGGTCACGGTTCAGGACAGGGTAAAACAGCAGGTAAGGGTCACAAAGGACAAAAGGCTAGATCAGGCGGCGGCGTAAGACCAGGCTTTGAGGGCGGTCAGATGCCAATGCAGAGACGTCTACCAAAGAGAGGCTTCAACAACATTTTTGCTAAAACAATCGTTACAGTAAATGTTGGCAGCCTGAACAAGTTCGAGGATGGTGCTGTAGTAGATACAAAGGCACTAATCGAGGCTGGCTTGGTAAAGAACTCATTTGACGGCATTAAGGTTTTAGGTAATGGTAATCTTACAAAGAAGTTAGACGTAAAGGTTGCTGCATATTCCGCTTCTGCAAAGGAAAAGATTGAGGCAGCAGGCGGAAAGGCAGAGGTGGTTTGATGTTAAAAACCATTAGTAATGCTTTTAAGGTTCCTGACCTACGTAAGAAGCTACTATTTACTCTACTAATGATAATCATGTTCAGAATTGGTTCAGTTATTCCTGTTCCATTTCTGGATATGGCCGCACTACAGCAAACAATGGCTGGTCTTACACAGCAGGGCTCAATGTTTGCTTACCTAGACACATTGTCAGGTGGTGCGTTTGCTAACGCAACATTGTTTGCAATGGGCGTTACTCCATACATCAACAGTTCAATTATTATTCAGCTACTTTCTGTTGCTATACCTTATCTTGAGCGTTTGTCTAAAGAGGGTGAAGAGGGCAGAAAGAAGCTTGCAACAATTACAAGATACACAACAGTTATTCTTGGTCTAATTCAGGGTATAGCTTTCTATGTATTCCTATATAGAAGTAATGTTGTAAGCTACAGAGCAGGCTTTGATTTCATTTTCTCAGCCATAGTAATTGTGCTTGTATTTACAGCAGGTACAGCACTTGTAATGTGGATGGGTGAGCAGATTAACCAGTATGGTATCGGCAACGGTATTTCAATGATATTGTTTGCAGGTATTATTGCTCGTTTCCCACTAATCATCACACAGCTTGTTGAGTTCTTCAAGATGGCTATAGGTGGTCAGACAATCTACTTTGTATTTGTACCACTGTTTGTTATTATCTTCCTAGCAGTAATGTGGATTATCACATTTATGAACGATGCTGAAAGAAGAATTCCAATTCAGTACGCTAAAAGAGTTGTAGGAAGAAAGATGTATGGCGGTCAGAGCAGTCACCTACCAATTAAGGTTGCTTTAGGTGGCGTTCTACCAATTATCTTCGCTAGCTCAATTCTATCTATCCCATCAACAATCAGAATGTTTATGCCAAACGCTACAGGTGCTTGGGCAAACTTCTTAGATTTGTTCAGACAGGATAGCTGGATTTATGCTATACTATATTTCATTTTGATTATATTGTTTGCTTATTTCTACACATCAATCCAGTATAATCCAATTGAAATGTCAAATAATCTTCGTCAGAACAACGGCACAATCCCAGGTATCCGTCCTGGTAAGCCAACATCTGATTTTATTGCAAAGATTCTGTCAAGAATTACACTAATCGGTGCTCTATTCCTAGCAGTAATCGCAATTGTTCCAATTATATATGGTAATCTAACAGGTATGTCTGCTATGTCACTTGGCGGTACATCAATTATCATCGTAGTTGGTGTTTGTCTAGAAACAGTTAAGCAGATGGAGTCTCAGATGATGATGCGTCATTATAAGGGCTTCCTAGATTAAGCATTGGAGGAGAAGATTATGAATATAATTTTATTAGGTGCACCTGGTGCTGGTAAAGGCACACAGGCAGAGAAGATTTGTGAATATCTAAATATTCCAACTATCTCTACGGGTAACATTATCCGTGCAGCGTTGAAAAGCGGTACAGAGATGGGTCTAAAGGCTAAGTC
>JAXJJE010000250.1:0-5308 GCA_036298405.1 Acutalibacteraceae bacterium | reverse complement strand
GCTCGTTTTAAAATATTAAGTAAAAAGCTTCCTTCGATTTTATTTTCGTTAGGCTCAAGTGCCAGTACAAACGATGGAAAACCTATGCAAAACGCACTTATAAGTGTCATTTGTATTGGCATAAACGGGTATGACGCACCATAGAATACAAAAATAAGCGAAAGCAAAGTGGAAAATACTGTTTTCACTAAAAACAGTGAGGCTGAACGCTGAATGTTATTTATTGAGCGTCTGCCCTCTGCAACAACCTTTGGCATAGCAGCAAAATTAGAGTCCAGCAATACAAGCTGTGACACGCACCTTGCAGCCTGACTACCACTTGCCATTGCAACCGAGCAATCTGCCTCTTTAAGTGCAAGCACATCATTTACACCGTCACCTGTCATTGCAACTGTATGACCGTGCTTTTTAATAGCCTGTACCATTTGTAGCTTTTGATTTGGTGTAACTCTGCCAAATACCGAGTATTTTTCTACAGCATTATAAACATCTTCTTCTGTCTTTAGTGTTGTAGCGTCTATAATTTTATCTGCATTTTTCAAGCCTGCTTCGATTGCTACTGATGCTACTGTTTCTACATTATCACCCGATATTACCTTTATATCTACACCCTGCTTGTCAAAATATTCAAGCGTTGCTTTAGCCTCTTTTCTAATTTTATCCTTTAAAATTATTACTCCGATTGGCTGTAAATCCTTTGGTAGCTCTCGGTTTATAAAATCATTTTCTGAATAGCCTATTGCCAGCACACGATACCCCTTTGGAATATCTTGAGTTATTTCTGCAAGCTGGTTATTATTCTTTCCAAATATAAATTCCTCTGCACCTAATATAAAGGCTCCATTATTTTGAAAGCTAATTCCAGACCATTTTCTGTCTGAAGAAAAGGCTATAATTTTCTTTGGAACTAATCCTGTTTTAGATGTATATTTATTTTTAATTGCATTCATAGTAGAGTTATTGTCGGTAGAAAATTCTGCTATTGCATTAAGTGCATTTTCAAGCTTGTCTATGCTGTAATTCTCTACTGCCCTTGCTTGTAGCACCTCCATACAGCCCTCAGTAATTGTACCTGTTTTATCAAGACATAGAACATCTACCCTTGCTAGAGCCTCTATGCAATATATTTCTTGCACAAGAACCTTTTGCTTTGAAAGTCGCATTACACCAACAGCAAGCACTGTACTTATAAGCAGAACAAGACCCTCGGGTATCATACCAACAAGTGCTGCAACCGTAGACACAACAGCATTTGCAATATCTGTATAATCGTTTGCCATATACTGACGCAAAAAAAGCAACGCACCAACAGGGAAAATTACGATAGACATAGTCTTAATTATAAAATTAACAGCATTCATAATTTTTGAATCTATCTTTTTTACATATTTTGCACCATTATAAATATGCGAAGCGTAATTGTCGTTACCTACCTTATCTGCTATTGCTGTACAGCTACCACTTACAATAAAGCTTCCAGAAACAAGTGTGTCGTTTTTCACTTTATAAACTGGCTCTGACTCACCTGTTAAAAGCGACTCGTTAACCTCACAACAGCCTTCTGCAACAATACAATCTGTAGGTATTTGCTGACCAGTGTTCAAAACAAGTACATCATCAAGTACAATTTCGTTAATTGGTATTTCGATTACTTTACCATTTCTTACAGTATTTACTGTAGCTGTATTAACAATAGAAAGCTTATCTATTGTTTTTTTGGCACGTATTTCTTGCACGGTACCAATAAGTGCATTAATTACTATCAAAATAAGAAAAAGTGTATTTTTATATGAACCAACCATAAAAACTGCAACGGCTAAAATAAGATTAATAAGATTAAACAGTGTGCAAACATTATCCTGTAATATATGTGAATAGGATTTTGTTTTTAGGGTGGCTGATTTATTATATTCGCCATTGCCAATACGCTCGTTAACCTGTTCTGTGGTTAACCCTGTTTTTATATCTGGCTTAAATCTTTTAGATTTTTCGAGCATATCATACCTCCTATATATTATGATATATAGATATCTTTTCGTCACATTTTCATCTGACTTCGTAGCCTTGCTAGGTATACTATTCGTCAGATAAAAAATCTGCTTAAAAAGCTTATCTGCTATTCATAGCAGAAACAGTGTTATACTAATACCTGTTTATTCGACGGAATATATTGTAGAGCTGAAGTTGCTCAAAACGAAGACGACAACGCAGACAGGCTGACACTTTATCAAGTAAAATAACAAAAGCTGAGTAAATTCTGACTACAAGCTGTATGTTGTTTAAATAGTTATTAGTATTAAATATCGGCTTAATAAGATAAAATATAAGCTGACAAAATATAGATACACTAAAAAGATTAAAAAAAATTATATCACTTATATTTCGACAATTCAAGATTTTAGCATTTTATCATATACATCATAGTTATATTTTACAGAAAATTAAAAAATAAATTCACCACTATATTATCGGCATAACAAAAAGAGGACAGAACTAACTGCCCTCTTTTAATATTCTTGATTTATACTTTTATAAGAACTGTTATAATCTTGATCTCGACGATTTTTTAGCACGATAATATCTATGTAGTAGATAAATTAGAACTGAAACCACAGCATAAAACACTGAAAAATAGATCAAGGTCATAATAAAGCTATTACCAACTGCTATAAACAACAGGTAGGTTGCTCGTGATGAAATATTCAGCTGCTCTATTATACCCGACACCTTTAACGCAATAGCTGGTGCAAGTGTAGCTAAAAACACTGTTATTGTTGAACAGCAAAGATATTTACAGGCTCTGTGCTTCCATTTTGAGATAGCAAAAAGAATTATACATAAAAGTATAATTAAAACACCAACAACACTCATAGCTATTGGTAATATGTTTTTTACTCCCAAAAAATAACCAGCAATTGTTCTGAATAATGGCAACTCCAGTGATGATCTATAGATTTTTGCTACACTGCTTACAAGATATTCTCTACTACCTTTATCTACAGACGCAGGGTTTATTTTATTTTTTATAATGTAGTTGTCTAACGACTTGTTAAAGATTTCTCTAAAATCACTATCGTTAATAGCGTTACCAGTACCCTCGTAGAATTTTTCTACATACTCTACAGTATCACTATATACAAGCGAATAATCAACTAAACCTTTAAAAAAGCTTTCGTTCAATCCACTGGCATAGCCTAAATCAGTTAGTTCCTGTGTAATTTCTCTTGTCTTCTCTTCAATATAGCAGGCATCGTTCATAGAATGAATCAAAGCACTTTTATTAAAGAATACTGCCTGCATAACCAACATCAAAGAAAGAACAAACAATAAAAATGACAATAAAAAAGATATTAAAATACTTATAGCCTTTTTAAGCTTGGAGGATTTTTTTCTAGCCATTACATTACCTCCTTACCATTATCAGTAATTATAGGCCCTGATACAAATTTTGCATAAACAAAATATCTTTGATTTGTAAGACCTAGCTCATCAAAAGGATAACAGGTATACATAATTAAATTTTCTTCGTCTGCTGATAAATCGAAGGCTGTACGGTCATTGTTCCTTTTTACTGCAGTATTTGTAATCTCATAGGTATAATTGCCGTAGCTAGTTTTTATTTTTACAAGCTGACCCACTTGTGCATTTTTCAAGCCATTAAACACTGTGCTGTTATGTCCTGCAACAAGTATAGTACCACCATAGCCTGGTATAAAGCTACCATAATAGGTACCAGCACCATTTCTTAATGAAATATCACCATCGCCCATAAAAAGCTTTGTGCTAACGCCACAATCGTCTATAATAAGCTCTGCAAAATGCTCACCATACTTTGGGTATTGTATATCATCAATATCAATATACTCATTTGTGTCTTTTGTTTCAGAAGGAGTTTCTTCAGGTATAGGCACAAAAATGCTTTTGTATTCACTTGAGTAATCCTTTTCTGTTTTTGAAAAAATCAAACCAGTTGCATTTAATACTGTTGAAAGAAAAGGCGAAATTACTACATACAATATCAAATAAATTGATATAAAAAATATAATGGGAAGAATTATAAAACTCTTCCCATTAAATTTTTTTCGCTTGTGCCTGCGTTTTTTTTCAGACATTAAATCAAGCTCTTTCTTTCTTATTTTTTAGTGAGTATGTAGCACCCACAGCTGCTACAGCAACAGAAATACCTGCAACACCAGCCATAGCTGCTGTGTTTACATTAGCACCTGTTGTCTTAATAGCGTTGCTATCGCCAACGGTTGTATCCTTACCTGTGTTTGTAGAGCCACCATCTGTAGAAGATGAACCACCCTTAGCAACTAGGTTTGGTGAACCACAGAAAGCAACATCACCATTAGGAGCCTTGATTGTTAGCTCTTTTGTTGTCTTATCAAATGACATTGTCATACCGATAACGCCAACAGCCTTCTTACCATAGCCAAGAACAGCTTCCTTCTGAGCATAAGACATATCCATGATATTCTTTGCACCAGAATTCTTCATATAATCTTTACCCTCTTTGATAGCAGAAATCATATCCTTTGACTCACTATCTGTTACCTCAACTGTGTTGAAGTAATTCTTTACCTGATTAACATAATCATCGCTAAATACCATTTCTGTACCCTGCAAAGTTACAGAAGTTTTTAGCTCGTCAAGAACTGCTTGTTCTGCATCGTTGATTCCAGCAGCAGAAACTGAAACTGTAGCCATCGCAGACATAATCATTGCGATTACTAGTGCTGATATTTTCTTCATATCAAATACCGCCTCTCTAAAATTTTAAGCAAACAAAACACATACAAAGCGCCATTTTATTCACTCAATAAGCACATTGTATCACAAACATTTTCATTTGTAAATACTTTTTTTGCTTTATTTTAGATTTTAAAACCTATCTGAGTAAGAAAAAATTTTGATTTATCTATTTTTAAAAATACTGCTAATGATACACATACAAATGCACCTTAAATTACATTACCAAGTCTGCTCGCTCTAATCCATACTATTATTAAAAATCTCTCAGCACGAATATCTAACCACAATAAGATCATTAACACTTTTTGCTGTAGCTGCATATTATGGGATAAGCCTGATATAAGAAAGGAGAAGTAAAATGATTGATGAATTCTACAGTTTCGAAAACACAAATAAGGCTATAAATAAAACTATGAAAAAATTTCCTGCCGATGCCTCTGACGCAATGGCATATGTACCTTTTCAGAACAATGATAATCTTTACTCTAAAGAGCAAGGCTTTGTGCTTGGAACAATGTTTACCGTTTTAAATAAACCATTTAAGGGGTGTGGT
>JAXJJE010000249.1:0-8606 GCA_036298405.1 Acutalibacteraceae bacterium | reverse complement strand
TTCTAAACTTTTTATCATACTCATATATTTTTATTTCATCAATCTGTAATCGTAAATTATCATTACTTATCTGACCATATTTTACCATTTCTTCTATTAAATTAACTGTTTGCTTAATTTCAGACTTGCCTTTTTTGATGGTAGTGTTGTAATCTTTAATAGATTCAATTTCCTGTATTATCTCATAAATATATTCTGCTTTACTCAGATTATAATAAGATAATATTTACACCAAAGTGTTGTAATCATCTGGCACAAATTATCGCAAAGCGACACCCTGATGTGGTAAAGGGACTTATTCTTACATCAACAGCCTCTCTGTCAAACGATTTAAGATATGAGGGCATAAAACGTTTTTTCGAAATGATAAACGAAGAAAAAGAGAAGAAAAACAAGAGATTATATGGACACTTCCCGATGTTTTTACTGCCTGCAATTATGGAGCTTGCATTTAAAAAGCACCTCAAGAATTCACCGGAAACACAAAGAGCCATTAAAGAACTGATGAAGCAGATTAAAGGCTCTATGACAAATGAATACTTTGTGCATATGGATACCCTGCTTGGCGATTTGAGAAGCTCCTTTGGCACACATCATAAAGATGATTTTGCGTACTTAAAAGGCAGAGTTTTGATTATTGAGCCTGACGACGACAAAACATTTACAGATGATATTAAAGAGGCTTTAATTAACATTATGACAGAGCCTAAGGTTGTGCGTGATTTAAAAGGTGGTCACCTTGCGATTATGTTAAGCCCTAATGAAATTTTAGGGATAATTGATGAGTTTATTAGTTCACAGCAGTTATGATGTATCCAATCAGACACCGAAAAAAATAGGGTTGTGTTGCAGGCTGAATGATACACGGGATTAAAGAAGATTGATTATTCTTGCTTTCACGCAAGCTTTTTAAAAATAATGCCACTGAAAATCAAATAATCTCCATCGTCCCTCTTTTTCAGCTTAACTATTTCTCTTGCCAGTCTTCCAAAGCCTTGTATAATAGCAAGGTCTTCACCCACTACCTTAAGACAGCTATTAAGCTTTACATTCAGAGCTGTAATCTCCAGTATTAACACATCTTTATCTACCTTAAGCTTGCATTTACATTTCAGATCATTAAAATTATCATTCATAATCCTGTAATTGCCACAAGCCATTCTGAAGCTACTCGGAATATCCGTATCTTCATATTTACACCCGATAATACCCTTTGTTTTATGGTATTTACTTATTTGTTCAAAAAGCATAATATCTTCACCCGAATAAGTATCAGGCTTTAAACGCATACTCTGAATTGATCGTTTAAACACAGGAATTTTATGTATCGCTCTTACAGGCTTACACTGAAAATATCCATCTTTACAAAGGCATAGCTTAATCGGAATTTTAGATACTTTGGTAACCAATTCATTTTTATTGTTTTGTTTGATATCCATTACACCAAGGGCTGTTGCATATTTGCCAGTAAATACCTCATTGCAACACTCCAGATAATTCTGTTCTGCTTTGGCTTGTTCTATGGTAATTCCTTTCTCCTTAAGATAATCTACCAAGACAGTCATACCTGCATTTGCATACATTCCTACGGCACTCTGACTATTTGTCATTACCACGATACCAACATCCAGATCAGGAATATAGTTAAACATAGAATGATGACAAGTGGTATTTCCACCATGACCAAGCACCTTACCCACATGTTCTCCTATATCATACTGCTTATGTATAAGACCGAAGCCCACATTATAAACTTCCTCATCAACAGGGTCATCCAACTTTAATGTTTCCATTAATTCCAGTGTCTCCCTTTTGAGCAAAGCAGTATCTTTCTTTAAAAACATTTGTCCAAGATTTATAAAATCTGTAAGCGACATATAGGTGTTTGAGCCTGCTGGTAGCATAGTTGACAAGCTGTCCTCTACTGCTTTTCCTTTTTTATCATAACATAAAGAAGCTGTAGAGGTATATGGAAGTCTGTCTTCTTCATTTAAAAAGAAATGCACCTGAATATCTAGTGGCTTTGCAATCTCTTGCTGTACATATTCTGTGTAGGATAATCCCGAAACACGCTCAATAATAATACCAAGCACTGTATAGCCTACATTGGAGTAAGAAAACATTTTACCAGGCATTGTTGTCAGATAAGTCTCTTTCAATTCTGAAATTACCTCGTGGTAATCTCTTGTTTTGTCTAATATCAAACTAAACAAATCAGATACTAATCCTGACCTGTGCATCAACAGATTTTTAATAGTTATCTTGTCGTATTCAAAATTTGATTTTACCTCAAATTCAGGAATATGCTTTTTGATGTCATCATCTAAAGAAAGCTTTCCTTCCTCCATAAGCTTTAAGATCCCAAGTGCTGTTATAACCTTTGTATTTGAGCCTATCATATACAGACTGTTATTATCACTTTTGATTTTCTTTTCCTTATTTGCAAAGCCGAAGTTATAATTGTAAATAATTTGCTTGCTGTCAAACCAGGCAATGTTTACTCCGACTGCCTTACTCCTTTTACACATTTTATTTAGCTTCTTATCCAGTGTGTTTGCCTGCATATTTTAATTCCTCCCATAATTCTTTTATCTGTGCTACTGCTTCAGATTTATATGCTTTACCAAAAACAAAATTTTCGATAGCTTCTTTTGTTGTTTTTCCAATTCCGTCAAAGGAAGCTCCTTTATTCTCTGTTCCTTTCATCAACACAACATTTTGCGTTGTATAAATAGGAGAATTATCAAATTGCTCTGCCAACAGATATGCGTCTGTGATATATACCCTTGCTTTATCTAAGTGTCTGAAAGAAGCCTCCCATACTGCACATTGTGCCAACAGCATTGCTTTGAATTTATCAAGGAAGGTAACATCATCTGCATTCTCTTTTAAGCTGTCAAAGAATCGAATCAACCATAATGCTTCTGTAATACAAGCCTTATTACCTTGCAATGCGTGTGCATAAGCCATTCCACCAACTGTAAAAATTGTCTTATTAATAATTTCGGACATAGAAGAAAGCAAATATTTTTCGGCTTCATCAGGTCTATTTAATTCTGTTGCATAAATAAAACCAATCTGACCACTATTGATATTGCAAATGTTATTTTGTTTTAAAATTTCTAACCCTTTCTCTATATCACCTGCAGACAAATAATTGCTTGCCATATGATTTAATATAGT
This sequence comes from Acutalibacteraceae bacterium, assembly GCA_036298405.1. GTDB lineage: Bacteria > Bacillota > Clostridia > Oscillospirales > Acutalibacteraceae > CAG-964. The sequence continues at coordinate 5,423 of JAXJJE010000249.1, read as the reverse complement.
TGTTTCATTGATACTTTTTTCGGTATTCTGATAAAGCAGAGAAATTGACTTCTTAAATAACTGATTAGATTTCAACATATCATCTTTACTTTTATCTTCTGCGAATTTCAGCATATACAGCATAGCACCGGCATAGGTAAGACTAAAATTGTTGGGGTATTTCTTAAGTGCTTTCTCTGTTTCTGTAACACCATCTTCAAAATCCTTTTCTAAAATACATTGCTTTATTCTTTGGATTCTGTTTTCAACATTGCCATTTTGCTGTTCATATCCTAATAACGTATCCACCGAAATCTCAAAGAAATCTGCAATTTCAATAATCAGCTTTATCTCTGGCACAGATAACCCTGCTTCCCATTTATAAACAGCTCCAACAGTAACTCCCAACGCCTCTGCCATCTGTTCCTGTGTAAGTGAATGTGCTTTTCGCAAGCTTTTTATATTTTCTGCAATTTTTATCTTCATAATACAATCCCTCTTTCTCTATTATTCTAACACTATTATATTTTAATTTGAACACACCGACAATACCAATTGTTTATTTATTTTTATACCATCAGTACGGGTAAGTAGATGTAGAAGTGTGTAAAGAAATAGTATTACTTGCGTGTGTTTTAGAATTGTGATATAAAATAAAACAGCCGATATTACATTAGAAGGTGTAAACATGACAAAAACAGTTGCATTAGTTGAAAATACCAAATTATCAAAGGAGTATTACACAAAGCACGGCTTGTGTTGTAATAATAATCTGTTAATCCAATACTGATGTAATCTACATTAAAAAACATCAGCATTGTCTATAAGGAGATAAAATGAAAACAAATATATTTTACAAGTTTATTGCCAGTATATATGATTTACTGGATGTTATCTATTTTAGAAATTATGATAGAAGCCCTAGAGAAGCAGTAATTGAAGCTATATCTGAACACGATAAAATCCTTGATTTATGCACAGGCACAGCAACAAATGCTATGGGTATTTCAAGAGCAATTCCCTCAAGCGAAATTGTCGGAGTAGATTTATCAGAAAATATGCTTAAAGTAGCAAGAGAAAAGCTTAAAAAAGCCAATATTAAAAATATCACTCTTTATCAAATGGACGCTACAAAGCTTAGCTTTAAATCAAAAAGCTTTGATAAAATACTATTGTCACTTATATTACACGAAATGGATGAGGAGCTTCGTTCTAAAATATTATCCGAAGCCAAACGAGCTTTAAAGAAGGATGGCAGAATAATCATTACCGAATGGGAGCGTAGCAGTAAGCTATCTCAACGACTTTTGTTTATGCCGATTCATCTTTTAGAGCCCAAGTCATACCGTGAGTTTATAACCAAAGATTTGTATACATATTTTACAGAACACGGTTTACAAATAGAGGAATATATTCATTGTGATTATACAAGGGTTATTATATTGAAACCTATGTAATATACACCTTCCGTTAACTTGTAAATTGAGTACAGAAAATCTGTATGATGTACTTATTTCCATAAGCTTAAATTTGTCCTTATAGAAAATCAAAAATAATATTATAAAAGTATTGACAACAGCAAACGGTAGTGCTATAATCGCCTACAACAAGATAAGAAAAGCGATGACGGAAAAAAGTAGTTTAGTTGGAAGCATCCAGAGAGAACAGCATTTGGTGGAAGCTGTTTATGTGAAAGGTAGACGAAAACCATTCCAGAGCCGTAATGCCGAAATAAGTAAGTGTTACCGTATTCCTGCGTTAAAGGATAGGATTTGTTAGAATCTAAAGTAAAAAGTTAAGGTGGAACCGTGCTAACTGCACCCTTAAGACTGTATTATTATGGTCTTAAGGGTGCTTTTCTTATGTTGTTACTAATATTTTCAAAAGAGAAAGGAACAACAAATTATGAAAATTCTAAGAAAAAACGGAGAAATTATTGAGGCAAACTTCGAAGACTCAGAGGCTAAAAAGGCATTCTGGCACACAAGTGCTCATGTGCTTGCACAGGCTGTTAAACGATTGTACCCAGAAACAAAATGTGCAATTGGTCCAGCAATTGAAAACGGATTCTACTATGATTTTAATTTTGCGTTTGCTTTTTCAGAGGAACATCTGAAAGCAATCGAAGATGAAATGCGTAAAATTATTAAGGAGTCATTTTCTTTACAGGTTTGCGAAAAATCAAAGGAAGAAGCTCTTAGCGTTATGAAAAATGCAGACGAGAAGTATAAGCTTGAGTTGATTGAAGGAGTTGATGAAGATGAGAAAATCAGCTTCTATAAACAGGGCGAATACGAGGAGTTTTGTGCTGGACCACACATCTCTAATGTATGCTACATCAAGGCTTTAAAGCTTTTGTCAGTAGCTGGTGCATACTGGAGAGGAAACGAAAACAATCAAATGCTCACAAGAATTTATGGTATCTCTTTCCCAAAGGCATCTCAGTTAGAGGAATATCTGTATATGCTAGAAGAAGCAAAGGCAAGAGACCACAGAAAGCTTGGTAAGGAGCTTGGAATATTTACAATTTTTGATGAGGGTCCAGGCTTGCCTGTATTTTTACCTAAGGGAATGGTTCTTAAAAATCTGCTGATTGATTATTGGAGAAAAATCCACCGTAGAGATGGTTATGTAGAAATATCTACACCAATTATGCTTGAGAGAAGCCTTTGGGAGACATCTGGGCATTGGGATTTTTACAGAGATTCTATGTATTCTCTTAAGGTTGAAGAAGATGATTATGCTATTAAGCCTATGAGCTGTCCTGGTGGAATGCTGGTATATAAGCTGGAGCCAAGGTCATATAAGGAGCTACCTATGAGAATGGGTGAGCTTGGTCTTGTACATCGTAACGAAAAATCCGGAACACTGCACGGTCTTATGCGAGTTCGCTCCTTTACACAGGATGACGCACATATAATTATGAGAGAAGATCAGGTAATGGATGAAATACAAGGAGTTATGCGATTAATTGACGAGGTGTATCAGAAGTTCGGATTCTCTTACGAGATAGAGCTATCAACAAGACCAGAAAATTCCATAGGCAGTGATGAGGATTGGCAACTAGCTACAGAGGCACTTGAAAAGGCAGTTCAGGGAATGGGTAAATCCTATGTAGTAAACGAAGGTGATGGTGCATTCTATGGACCAAAGCTTGATTTCCACTTAAAGGACTCAATAGGCAGAACATGGCAATGTGGAACAATTCAGCTTGATTTTCAGCTTCCACAGAGATTTGACATTGATTATATTGGTGCTGACGGAGAAAAGCATAGACCAATTATGCTCCACAGAGTTGTATTTGGCTCTATTGAACGCTTTATTGGTATTTTGATAGAGCATTATGCAGGAAAATTCCCAGCCTGGATTGCACCAGTACAGATTAAGATTCTACCTGTATCTGATAAGTATAACGATTATGCAAAGAAAGTTGCAGAATCTCTTAATGAGAACGATATACGAGTAGAAGTGGATAACAGAAGTGAAAAATTGGGATATAAGATTCGTGAAGCCAGAATGGATAAGGTTCCATATATGATTATTGTGGGTGAAAACGAGCAGAATAATGGCTCTGTATCAGTTCGTCAAAGAGATGCTGAAATTGGTAAGCAGGAGCTAGGCGAAATGAAGCTTGAGCAGTTGATTGACCTTGTAAAGATAGGTTAGGCAAATGAAAGCAACAATAGTTTTAATCGCAAACAATGAAGCAGGAAATTTCGGAAGAAAAATAATGTTAGAGGCCAACAAGCATGGTGGAATGGGATTTGAGATGGCAAGATTGCCACAGCATATTTCTCTTAAGCAACCATTTTCTATCCCAAATTTAGAAGAAATGGAAACATTCTTTGATAGCTTTGTTAAGGAGCTTAATCCATTTGAAATTGAGTTTGTTGATATGGATTTATTTCCGTCAAATGTGTTGGGTGGTGTACCATCAGGATGTATGAGTCTTCGAATAAAGAAAACTCCAGAATTATCAGAGGCACAAAAGAAGCTGAATGAAGGGTTATATAAAAAATTTGGCCCCTGCCCTGCTGACCACGACGATGATTATATCTTCCATATGACATTTGCTATTGGTGGTGCAAGCTTTGAATCATATCAAAAAGCGTATAACAAATTGAAAAAGCAGGATTACAAGAAAAGCTTTTTGTTTAGTAAGTTAGGATTACTATATTATGACGATGACAACATTACTCCAGGAACATATTTCTGTTACAAAGTCTGCGATATCTGATGTAGTATATTTTTCATATCTTCACTAAAGGCACATTGGCAAATTGATTTACCAATAAAAGGTCATTTATCTGTAATGATATGAAATTCTCACTCTCAAATGCTCCCCTACTAGAAATAAATACAACAGCTAATAATTAAATATAGTTGAGGATATCTAGTATGAACGTTCATAACGGATTTAAGTTACGAACACTCTTTTTTATTCAATTTCTTCTAATATGTATATGCGTGAGCAGGTTTGTGCCTGCTCACTTTAAGTTTACCATCAACTTTCACAGGTTCGCAAAAGTCTCTTTTACTGATTGTAAAATAACCGCCATCATTTCTGAGAGAATAGGGAGTGTAAATAACAGTATCCTCACTACTCAGCTCATCTTTAGCAATTGTGATTACATAAATAAGCTTGCCATCATATCGCTTGTAGTAACCGGCATACACTCGCTTGTTGTATTTATTGTTCATAGCTAAAATCCTTGTTTTATAAATATATCTTATTTTACTACAGTTGTTATTGCAAAAACAAGTTCGTAATGAATTTTAATAAATCTCGCAAATTAATCCCTTCATATATTCTAAAAGGGCGAGCAAATTTTTAAGTAATTTTGAAAAGCCATTCGCACTTAATTCAAAAAATCAGAACAAATATATTTTTCTGAAAACTTTTTTAAAAATGGGCAAAAAAAATAAACACCTATCCAGAAGATAAGTGTTTACTAATTAATCGAACCTATTTAGTTTTTAAGAGTGATTAAAATTTGCTATTCTTACCGATTAAATATGAAGTCATAAAGGTTGCTACAGGAATGGATAAAACAACAGCCATACTACTGATAATACCCTTTACTATTTCTACTATTATAAAATCAGTATTCAGCAGACTGATTGCAGGCATACAGTACATATAATAAATCAAGACTAGGTTTATATGGTAAAATGTTCTTATGAGCAAAAGCCTTTCCGCCGAGAAGTTATGCGTACCTACGGTGCATCAGTAACTCCCTCACCCTCAATGGAAACCGAGGTAGGCAAGAAAATACTTGCCGAGCATCCTAATGCAACGGGTAGTCTTGGTTGTGCTATTTCCGAAGCGGTAGAAAAAGCAACAAACACCGAAGGTTACCGCTATGTATTAGGAAGCGTACTTAATCAAGTAATGCTTCATCAATCGATTATTGGCTTGGAAACAAAAGCTGCATTAGACAAAT
>JAXJJE010000248.1:0-1456 GCA_036298405.1 Acutalibacteraceae bacterium | reverse complement strand
TTTGCACCACACTTCATACTGCGTCCTCGCAAGGCGACAGCCTTGCTGTGGGTCAGTATTCGTTTGGTACAAAATCTGCTCGCAAATTCTTGTCCACTTTTTATTAGAGATTAGTATAATCACATAAAAATCAGCCGACAAGCTGCTTATAAGGCAGATTGTCGGCTTTTTCTTTTACTTATTAGCTTTTATACTTGCACTAAATGCTGAAACAGACAGCGTTTAGTATTATTTCATCATATAAAGGGGTGTACTAGCAGCCACAGCCACAGCTGTTGTTGTCCTCGCCGTTGCAGCAAACCAGAAGGATTATGATAAGAATGATAATCCAGCAGCAGTTACCGTTACCAAAACTATTACCTAGACACATAGTGCGTTTCCTCCTTTCAACCATTTACAATACTATTATATTGAAAGGACAAGAAGTCGGTTACAGCTTTTTGAAAAATTTTTAAATATAATTTATGTAGTCTGTAAAGGCTTTGGATTTTACAAAATTAACCTGTGGGAAGACCTTGGATAATTCTGTTACAAGATAGTCAATTACAACATCTTCTGTTTTGTAATGACCAGCGTCTACTACTGTTAAATCTATGTCGTGTGATTCAAGAATATAGTTATGCTTTATTTCGCCTGTAACATAGGCATTTGCACCAAGCTCCTTTGCAAGGTAGATATATTCACCACCAGCACCACCACCAACTGCTACTCTGGTGATTTTGTTTTTTATGTCTGTGTATCTTACACCGTTGCAGCTAAGGCTTTCTTTTACGTGCATTGCAAGCTGTTTTGAGGTGTATGAAGCACCTGCTTTTAAATCACCCACAGCAATACCCTCGCTGTGATGATAAATATTCTCAAGTCCTAACGCTTTTGCAAAACAAAGATTTACGCCCTTTGGTGATACATCTAAATTTGTATGAGCACAGATTGCATTGATATTTCTTTGGGCAAGCATATATGGTATGCTGTTGCTTTTAACGCTTTTTAGAGGTCTGAAGATAACAGGGTGATGGCTTATTATAAGGTCTGCACCCATTTTTTCGGCTTCTTTTACAACATCAGCTGTTATATCAAGTGCAATCAGTACATTTTTTGTCACAGCGTTGCTGTTGCCAACAAGTGTGCCTACATTGTCATAATCAAGTGCAGTGTTGAATGGTGCAAAGCTGTCTATATAGCTGTAAATATCCTGCACTGTTGTTATGCGTTGCTCTGTGCCTGTTTCGGCATAAGCTGTAAGTGCATTTGCATAGCTTATGTAATTATTGGCTGTGCTACTGTATTTGTCTGCTGTTAGCATACCGTTACCCTTTTTCATCAGAGCATTTGCAGTTTTCTCTATATAGCTTTTATTTTCTGCTTTCTGGTCAGGGTTTAATGCACCGTAATACTTTTTTAGACAAATGTTGTCACTTACAACACCAGTATAGAAAACACTCATTACTGTGTATAG
>JAXJJE010000247.1:0-4680 GCA_036298405.1 Acutalibacteraceae bacterium | reverse complement strand
AAGAAGAAGAGCTTGATGACCCGTTTTTATTAATAGATATGGATAAGGCTACCAACAGAATTTTCAAAGCTCTTAATAATAATGAACGCATTTGTATTTATGGCGACTACGACGCAGATGGTGTAACCTCTACAGCCTTGCTATATGATTATCTTAGTAGCTTAGGTGCAGATGTTGCGTACTATATTCCATCACGAGAAGCCGAAGGCTATGGTATGAACAACGAGGCAATCGACAAAATTGCTAAAGCAGAAGCAAAGCTTATAATTACAGTTGATAATGGTGTTTCTGCTGTAAATGAAATTGCTTATGCAAGCTCACTGGGAATAGATACCGTAGTAACCGACCACCACACACCACCAGAGGTTTTGCCAAATGCTGTTGCTGTTGTTAACCCACACAGAGCAGATTGTCCGTCTGAATTTAAGCTTCTTTCTGGGGTTGGTGTTGCGTTTAAGCTAATTATGGCGTTAGAGGACGAAAATCTTGATGTTAAAAGTCTGCTTAATCGTTATTCTGCTATTGCCTCTTTAGGTACAATCGGGGATATAGTATCCTTAACTGGCGAAAACAGAATACTTGTAAAAAATGGCTTAGAAAATATAAAAAGGCTTACTAACAAAGGTATTACAGCATTACTTGACAGTGCTGGAATCAAAGGTAACAACAAGCTTTCTGCTGGTAAAATCTCATTTACCGTTGTACCAAGAATAAATGCCTGTGGCAGACTTGCACTATCTGAAAAATCAGTAGAGCTTTTAATAACTGATGATGATAACATAGCTAATCAAATAGCAAGCGAGCTTTCAGAGGATAATAAAATCCGTCAGGATATAGAAAAAGAAATACTAGACGAGGTGCTTGCACTTATCGAAAGCAACCCACATTTAAAGTATAACAGAGTTATGGTAGTAAGTGGTGAGGGCTGGCACCAAGGAGTAATAGGAATTGTAGCTTCACGAGTAAAGGAGATTTATGGTAAGCCAATAATTATAATAACTACCGATGGGGAGTCAGCAAAGGGTAGTGGCAGAAGTGTAGAGGGTTTTTCTCTTATTGACGCTATTACAAGCTGTAAGGACTTGCTACCACACTTTGGTGGTCACCCAATGGCTGTAGGCTTAAGTATAAATACCTCTGACATAGAGGAATTTACAATAAGATTAAATCAATATGCTATAAAGCAGGGTGAAATGCCACTTTCTACTTTAAGAATAGATTGCAAGCTTAATCCTAAATTCCTGACAGTAGAGCTTGCAAAGCAAATTGCAACACTGGAGCCATTTGGTGCTGGTAATCCTACACCAATTTTGGGTTTATATAATATGCAACTAAAAACAATAACGGCTGTTGGTAATGGTAATCATTTACGTCTTACATTACAGCGTGACGAATATACAGTCAATGCAATGCTATTTTTCACCACACCACAGCAATTCCCATATTTAGTTGGTGAATTTTTAGATTTAGCTGTAACTATAGATATTAACGAATACAATAACAGAGAATCGTTAAGTATAATCGTAAAGGATATAAAAAGTCACAATGCAGACACGCTGATTATGCTAAGACAAAACGAGCTTTTCGATCGCCTTATGTCGCTTGAAAAGCTTAATAAAGACGAAGCAGAGCTGTTATTACCAACCCGTGATGATTTTGCAGTTGTCTTTAAATTTTTACGTACCGAAAAGGTCTGGAATTATCCGAATTATATAATTTGCACAAGACTTAACAACAGCCGTATAAATTATGGCAGATTGCAGGTAATTCTTAATGCAATGCATGAGCTTTCGCTTATTGATTACCAGCAAAGCAAGGGTTCAACAAAGATTTCTATATTACCCACCACTAAAAAAGCAGATTTAAACTCTGCGAAGCTTATTAAACTCTTGCAAAGTTATACAAATTGATTTATTATATTAGAAATTACTATAAATTGCCTTTCTAAATAATAAATTATTGAGGAGGAATAAAAATGTCAGAAACAATGGTTCATTATCAAGATTTTGAGGAACTTTTAAGAATGATTTCTGAAAGCGAAAAAGAATATAACTTAGAGCTTATAAACAAGGCATACGAGCTTGCAAGCGAAGCACATGGTGACCAACGCCGTGTTTCTGGTGTACCATATATTTTACACCCAACCTCAGTAGCTTGTATACTTGTAGAGCTTGGTATGGATTCCGAATCAATAGTAGCTGCTCTTTTACACGATGTAGTAGAGGATACAGAAATAACAATTGAAGAAATAAGCAAAGTCTATGGCAAGGATATTGCACATTTAATTGATGGTGTAACAAAGCTGAAAAAAATCCCTTATTCAAACAAAGAAATCAGACAGGCAGAAAATGTAAGAAAAATGTTTATTGCTATGTCTGATGATATAAGAGTAATTATTATTAAGCTTGCCGACCGTCTACATAATATGCGTACAATAGAGTGTATGCGAGAGCAAAAAAGACGTGATATAGCATTAGAAACTATGGAGGTTTTTGCTCCTATAGCACACCGTTTGGGTATTCGTGCTGTTAAAGAGGAAATGGAAGACCTTTCACTAAGATATCTGGACCCAATCGGATATAAAGAAATAGAAGACCAGCTTGCATTTACCGAGCCTGGCAGAATTAGATTTATCGAAAGACTTAAAAAGAATATCACAGCGAAAGCTGGTGGTATAGTTGATGATATATATATCGAGGGCAGAGTTAAAAGTATAAATGGAATTTATAAAAAGACAATTATGAAAGGTAAAAGTCTTGAACAGATATTTGATATTTTTGCTGTAAGGGTTATTGTAAAATCAGTAATAGATTGCTACAACATATTAGGTGTTGTTCACGATATTTACACACCGTTGCCTCATCGTTTTAAGGATTATATATCTACACCTAAGCCAAATATGTATCAATCTTTGCATACAACGGTTATTGGTAAAGAGGGTGTGCCATTTGAGGTGCAAATTCGCACTTGGGAAATGCACCACACAGCTGAATATGGTATTGCTGCACACTGGAAGTATAAGCTTGGCTTAAATGGTAATACCAGCAAAGAAGATATAAGCGATAAAATCAGCTGGATCAGACAAATACTTGAAAATCATCTTGATGACGAAACCGACATATTAAGAAATATAAAAACCGACCTTGCACCAGAAGAGGTATTTATTATTACACCAAAGGGTGATATTTTAAACCTACCTACAGGCTCAACTTTAATTGATGTTGCCTACTCCATTCATTCAGCTGTAGGTAACAGAATGATAGGTGCAAAGGTAAATGCAAAAATTACACCTATTGATTATCAAATTCAAACTGGCGATATTGTAGAAATTCTTACTTCGAAAGAAACCGAAGGCCCTAAAAGAGATTGGCTTACAAAGGTTAAAACCAGTGAAGCAAGAATTAAAATTAAAAACTGGTTTAAGAAGGAATGCAGAGAAGAAAATGTCGAGCGTGGTAGAACTGAGGTTGAACGTGTTTTTAAGCGTAACAGTATTATTCTTACAGATCAGGAGCGTAGTGAATTTTTCTTAGAAATTCTTAAAAAGCAATTTACAAGCCTTGATGATTTTTATGCTTCAATAGGCTATGGTGGTATTTTCTTGTGGAAGCTTGAACCAAGAATGAAAGAGCTTTACAATAAAAGCTATAAGCCACAGGAAAAGATAGAGGAATTACCAGTAATCGAAACAAAGCCTATAAAGCTAAAATCAAGCCACGGTGTTATTATAGAGGGGGTTGACGATGTTCTTGTAAATCTTGCAAAATGCTGCAACCCTTTGCGTGGTGATTCAATTATTGGCTATATTACAAGGGGTAATGGTGTATCAATTCACAAATGCTCCTGTAAAAATGTACCTGCCAATATCCCAGAAACTGAAAACGCTGCACGCTGGGTAAAAGCAAGATGGGACAATAACGCTGGCACTCAAGAAACCTTCCAGACAACTATCGAAATTACAGCAATGGACCGTGAAGGTCTGCTTGCTGATTTAACTAATGTACTAAGTTCACTTCATATTTTTATTCATTCACTTAACACCTGTGAAACAAAGAATGGTGTAGCTAGAATGCATTTTACTATTACAGTGACAAGTATGGAGCATTTAAAAAGTATTGTTGCAAGATTATTGCAGATAAACAGTGTACAATCAGTTTCAAGAGTTTAATAATAGGGCACAATTTAAAATATTGAAATCATTTAGGAATATTTTGAAATAACTTTATACTACCTCCTCACAAAGCAATACCTATGCTGTAGGGCAGTATTCGGGCAGTACAAAATCTGTTTTAAAAGCTTTTACAAATTTTAAATGATGTTTAGTATAATATCCAAATTATAAGGAGTTCAGAATGAAATCAGTAATACAAAGAGTTTCGTATGCAAAGGTAACAGTAAATGGTGAAGTAAAAGGACAAATAAAAGAGGGCTTGCTTGTTTTGCTTGGAGTAGAGCCAGATGATGACAACAAAAAGGCTGACTTGTTAGCAAATAAAATTGCTAACCTCAGAATTTTTTGCGACGATAATGATAAGATGAATCTATCCTTGTTAGATATAAAAGGTCAGGCATTGGTTATTTCTAACTTTACCCTATGTGGTGATTGCAAAAAGGGTAGACGCCCATACTTTGGAGATGCAGCACACCCACAGCTTGCTGAGCCTATGTATGAATATTTTT
>JAXJJE010000246.1:0-1775 GCA_036298405.1 Acutalibacteraceae bacterium | reverse complement strand
ATTTTGTACCAAACGAATACTGACCCACAGCAAGGCTGTCGCCTTGCGAGGACGCAGTATGAAGTGTGGTGCAAAATATGCCGTGAAGAAGTCTACTTTTTAATAGAGATTAGTATTATACTGGTAGGTAGAAAAACCTCTAACAAACCCTGTGCTGAACGTATTGCTATATTTTAAATGGTATTTCGTATCACCACTTAATCAGAGTTTAGCCTTACAGCTGACAATAATGAGGTATAATATCCTCGTAATCACCATTTTTCATTAAAAATCCGTTTGGTATTAACCCTAGCTGTGTAAAGCCTAGCTTTTTATAAAGCTCTAACGCTGGTGTATTTGTTCTTACAACAGCATTGAATTGTAAAATTTTAAAGCCTATTTCCTTAGCCTTTTTCATACAATGCTTCACAAGAGCCTCACCTATATGATTACCTCTTACTGTGCTTTTTACAGCATAGCTTGCATTACATATATGTCCACATCTTCCACAGTTATTAGGGTGAAGTATATACACTCCTACCACCTCGTTATTATTGGCATTATAGGCAACACCTGTAAAGGACTGTTCCATAAAGAAGCTATCACCACTGATATCTGTCAGCTTTTCAATTTGAGGGAATGCATTGCCACACTCAACAACTTCGTTCCATATTTCTATAATGTCAATAATATCCTTTTTATCATAAGACTTTATTTCGATTTTCATTATATCACCCAAAATATTCTATGTTCAAAAAGGGCCGACAGCAAAGCTGTCAGCCCCGATTTTTTATAAGTTTAATTATACATTAAGTGCAGATTAAGCCTTAGGACCTGCATCTACAACTTCCTGTGACATATGAGTATACTTCTTGAAGTTCTCAACGAATGAAGCAGCAAGCTCCTTAGCCTTTGCAGCGTAAGCGTCCTTGTCTTCCCATGTGTTAGCAGGAACCATTAGCTCATCTGGTACACCTGGGCATGTTGTTGGAACTGAAACGCCGAAGTATGGATCCTCTACGAACTCGCTCTTTAGTAGCTCGCCGTTAAGAGCAGCTGTAACCATTGCACGAGTGTAAGATAGCTTCATTCTCTTGCCTGTACCGTTCCAGCCTGTGTTTACTAGGTAAACGCTTGCACCAGCCTTCTCAACCTTCTCTGCTAGCATTGCAGCGTAGATTGATGGATCTAGTGGTAGGAATGGCTCGCCGAAGCATGTTGAGAATGTTGGAACTGGCTCCTTAACGCCGATCTCTGTACCAGCTAGCTTTGATGTAAAGCCAGATACAAAGTAGTACATAGCCTGGTTCTTGTCTAGCTTTGAGATTGGAGGTAGAACACCGTAAGCGTCAGCTGTTAGGAAGATAACAGTCTTTGGAACGCTTGTTGACATACCTGAAAGCTCAGCATTTGGAATGTACTCTACTGGGTAACCAACACGGCTGTTTACAGCTAGAGAATCATCATCGAAGTCGAACTCTCTTGTATCTGGGTCCATTACAACGTTCTCTACTAGAGAACCAAACTTAATAGCGTTATAAATCTCTGGCTCGCCCTCTGGTGATAGGTTGATACACTTAGCGTAGCAACCACCCTCAAAGTTGAATACAGAGTCATCTGACCAACCGTGCTCGTCGTCACCGATTAGCTTTCTGTTAGGGTCAGCTGATAGAGTTGTTTTACCTGTACCTGATAGACCAAAGAATACAGCTGTATCGCCATCTTCACCGATGTTAGCTGAACAGTGCATTGGGAAGATACCCTGCTTTGGTAGGATGTAGTTCATTACTGAGAAT
>JAXJJE010000245.1:0-6357 GCA_036298405.1 Acutalibacteraceae bacterium | reverse complement strand
TATCTACTATATCACTTTCAATTAAATCCTTAAGAACGTTTCCGGGACTTACTGACGGAAGCTGGTCACTGTCACCAACCATTATTAATCTACAGCCTAAGGGTAATGCCTTTAACACACTTTCAAAAAGCTGTGAATCAACCATAGAAAGCTCGTCTATAATAAGTGCGTCACATTCAAGTGCGTTTCTTTCATTTCTCATAAATATAGGCTGGTCGTGTTTATCCCAAGTAACCTCTAATAATCTGTGTATGGTTTTAGCCTCACAGCCTGTAAGCTGTGTCATTCTTTGTGCTGCTCTGCCTGTAGGGGCAGCCAGTGCCACAGTATGACCATTATGCTTTAATATGCTGATAATAGCGTTAAGCGTGGTAGTTTTACCAGTGCCAGGGCCACCAGTTAAAATAAGAATACCTTTGCTTAAAGCCATATCAATAGCCTGCTTTTGCAAATCAGCATATTTTATATTATTTTCTTTTTCGATTTTTATTATTTCGTTTTCTATGTTCTCAAGCTTTTCGGCTGGGAATCTAAGTGCCATTGCAATTCTGGCTGCACTATAGCTTTCACAGCTGTGCATATCGGGCAGGAATATAAATTCTTTTTCGTTTACTATATCAAGTATCAGTAAACCCTCTGTAAGCATAGCGTCAAGAGTTTCTCTGGCAATATCTTCCTTTATCTGCAAAAATTTACAGCACGCAGACAATAGCTTATCCATTGGCAGGCAGGTATGTCCATTGTTCTGATTATGAGTTAAAATATGTACATAGCCTGCTTGAATTCTGCACACATCGTCAAATTGTCTGTTTTGCTCAATGGCTATATTGTCAGCTATTTCAAACGATATATTAAGCTCTTTGTTACATAGGGTGTATGGATTTTCTTTTATAATATCCATTACCTGCTTGCCGTATATATTCCAAGCCTTTATCGCTTGATGTGCATTTATACCATATTTTGCAAGCTCTGTCATTACCTTTCTTGCACCAAAAAGCTGTTCTATAGACTTGTTTATACTTTTTGCCTTATCTGCACTTATACCCTTAATTTTAGTAAGCTTCTCGGGCTGATTTTCCATAATTTCAAGTGTATTTTCGCCAAATTCCTCAACCAGCTTTCGTGCAGTAGATGGACCAATACCCTTAACTGCACCAGATGAAAGATATTTAAGTATTGCAGCAGTAGTAGAGGGTATAGTTCTTTCGCATACATCAAAGGCAAATTGCTCGCCATAGGTAGGGTGCTTTTTATACACGCCGATAAGCTTAACCTCCTCACCAACATTTATTGATGGAACTACACCCACAGCAGTTACTACGCAGTCACCACTTATTAAATCGAAAACAGAATATCCGTTGCTTTCGTTTCTGAAAATTATATCTTCAATTTCACCAGTAAGCTCAATTAATTGTTTATTATTTGTCATTTTTTGCTGCTCCGATTAGTAAATTTAGGTTTTATTAACATTGCAATATACTGCAATTTGTTTTATAATAAATAAGTTAAGAATAAAAATAATGGTGATATATATCGCCTTAAATTATTTAAGTAAAGGACTGAGTAAAAATGGAATTTTACGCTAACGAGGGTAAAAAGTCTTCTGTTGAAGTAAACGGAAAAAAATATATGCGTCACTCAATTAAAACTCATTTTGTACAGCAGGGTGAGGATTACATTGAGGTATTTAAAAAATATGTTGCTCCTATCTATCAAGAAGGGGATATAATATCAACCAGTGAGAAAATTATTGCTCTTTGCCAAAACAGAGTAATTAAAAGAGAAGAGCTAAAAATAGGCTTTTGGGCAAAGCTACTATCTAAGTTTGCTTCACACCCAGACACAGGCTATGGCGTTGGCGAAACTATAAAAATGCAGTACGCTATTCACGAGGCTGGTTTACCAAAGGTTTTATGGGCAAGCTTTGCAAGTGCTGTTACAAAGCTATTTGGTAAAAAGGGAGTATTCTACGAAATTGTTGGTGAAGAGGTAAGTGGTCTTGATGGTTTCTACGACAAGGTATGGGATGAATACGGTGATATTGGTATAAAAATTCCAGAAAATCCTAATGGTGTTTGTAACGAGATTAAAGAAAAGCTTGGTATGAGCTGTATTATCGTAGACGCTAACGATTTAGGTCAAGAGCTTTTAGGCTGTTCTGACGATATTAAGCAGGATATCCCAGAAGGTGAGATTATTAAATTTGTAAAGGATAATCCATCTGGTCAGGGTAAAGAGCTTACTCCAATTATCCTTATAAGACCACTTGAAAACTTCGAGAAAAACGGTGATACTTTAGCACCAGGTGTTTTAGCTTAACTAATAAAAATATTATATAATAAATTTTGTTGTTTTACAATCTTAATTTATAAACGCTAAGAGCATACCACAAAAAAGGTATGCTCTTTTATTTTACAAAAATCATTCTGAAGGTTTCTTTGCTTATATAATCTATAAAGCTGTATTCCTTACATAGCTTCTCTACTATGTATTTATTTTCGTCACTTATTCCGTAGTCAACACATACCACCTTTTCCCACTTAGCGTTGCCCATTAATAGTGTTCGTTCTGCTGTGCTTCTTACCAGCTGTTCTATATTTTCACAGGTATCAATTAGTGGCACAACAATATAAATATTTTTGTCTTGCTTACTTCTTAGTAAAAAAAGCATAAAATTTTTCCATATATTTACTATTCCAACAACCGATAATAAAATAAAAGTGATTTCATAAATGGTTTCAAGCATAATATCACCTCATTACAATTTATGATATAGCTTTGAATTTGGTGTGAATAATTGTTGATAAGACAGGCAAAATAATATAGACGGTTATCGTCAGTGAAATTTGAAAGGAAGTATTACTAATGGACAACTCTCATGCAAACGAATCAATCAGATGTACTGTACAGCAGTGTAAAAATCACTGTAGCACTAAGGATTATTGCTCTTTGAATGTAATTCAGGTTGGTACACACGAATGTAATCCAACACAGGAGCAGTGCACAGACTGTATGTCATTTGAAAAGAAATAACTATAGTGTATGGTTGGTTAATTGCAACAAGATATAGAGCGTAGAATTGTAATTTTTATAGAAAATCTTTAAAATATGTGATTTTAGAAAATTATAAGAAAAAGCTCTTGCAATTTTAGAATTTATAGTATATAATACTATTGTAATGAGGGAACACCTCATAATTAAAATGCTTACAACTTACAATTAACCCTAATACACTATCTGGATAAACCCCTTGGCGAAAGCTGAGGGGTTTATCTATGCTGTTTTTTCTTTTTGTCCCATACACAAATCTATACTAAATACATATTATGTTATTAACCGTATTATAAATTGTAAACAGAGAGGTACAGCATAATGAATATAAATACTTTTGGTGTAATAGGCGGTGATAAACGCCAGCTATCCACAGCACGAATGATTGCTTTAGATGGCTATACAGTGTGTTTAAGCTGTTTTGAAAAGCTAGGTAAGCTATCAGACTCCTTTGGTGGTTCGCTATCGGTTGAAGAGACAGCAATATGTAGCGATGTTATAATTTTACCATTACCTATAAGCAAAGACGGTATTACACTTAACACACCGTTTTCGACTAACTGGATTCTTTTAAATGATGAATTTGCAAGATTGTTCAGAGGTAAAACAGTTTTTTGCCCAATGAAAAGTAAGCTTGTTAATACCAGCAAGCATTGGGAAGATGTAAAATTGTATGATTTTTTAAACCGAGAAGAAATGCAGGTGTGCAATGCTGTACCAACGGCTGAGGGTGCTATTCAAATAGCAATGCAAGAATATATGGGTACTGTTAATGGCTCTAAGTGCCTTATAACTGGCTATGGCAGAATAGGTAAAATACTTGCACAAATGCTTAAAGGGCTTGGTGCAGATGTTTATGTTTCTGCCAGAAGAAAAGAGTCACTTGCTTGGATAAAGCTTAATGGTTACACTTCTATAGAGCATAATAGCCTTATAAACAGTGGTGAGTTTGACATTATTTTCAATACGGTACCAGCATTGATTTTAGACGCTCATATTATGGCAAAGATTGCAACAAATGCATTAATAATAGATTTGGCTTCTGTACCAGGTGGTGTGGATTTTGAAAGTGCAAAACGATTAGGGATACCAGTAATCCATGCATTGTCATTGCCTGGTAAGGTAGCACCAAAAACATCAGGCGAAATTATTAAAAATACTATCTTCAACATTCTTGAGGAGGAAAAAGCGTGAACAGCACTAGAATAGCCTTTGCCATGTGTGGCTCTTATTGCACTTTTTCAAGTGTAATACCACAGGTGCAACTGCTAAAAGAAAAGGGTTACGACATTACTCCTATTATGTCGCAAAACGCTTCTACAACAGACACAAGGTTTGGCACGGCAAAGGATTTTATTAAGCAACTTGAAGAAATAAGTGAAAAAAAGCTGATAAGCACTATAAAAGACGCTGAACCATTAGGTCCTAAGGATATGTGTGATGCTATGATTATAGCACCCTGCACCAGCAACACACTTGCAAAGCTGTGTAACGGTATTACAGATACAAGTGTAACTATGGCTGCAAAATCACTGCTAAGGGTAGGTAAGCCGATAATAATAGCCTTGGCATCAAATGACGCTTTAGGAATTTCAGCACAAAACCTTGGTAAAATAATTAACTATAAAAACATTTATCTTGTTCCACTTGGTCAGGATGATGTTATTAAAAAACCAAACTCATTGGTAGCAGACTTTTCAAAAATACCATCTGCAATAGAGCTTGCTTTAAAAAACAAACAAATTCAACCAATCTTCTGCTAGGCTAATATGTAAGTGATTTTACAGCTATAAGCATTGATAAGATACACAATCCCACAGAATATTTCTGATAAGATTATTCTGTGGGATTATATTTTACCAAGAAAATTGTGATAATAGAAAATATGTTGACAGCTATTTTATGAAATGTTAATATAGGTATAAATAAAAATATTGGAGAAAACAGAATGAAGCACGCTTACTTTTTCAGACTTTACAGAATATTCCACAATGACTTTTTATGTTGTTTTTTAGCAAGAATATTATATTTTATTTATTGTATAAAATTCAATTTAAAAAAACTTACAGCAAAAAAATGTACCGTTAATTTAACTCTTGATGAAGCAAAAGATATAATTAACAATGTTTATCCAAAACCAGAGTCTAATCCAGTTTACGAAAACCCACCAATTAACGAAGATATAGATTTGTCTGTAGTTATACCAGTGTATAATTATGTAGATATTATTAAGCAGAATATAGAATCTATACTAAACCAAAAAACAAAGTATAATTACGAGGTTATTTTGGTTGATGATGGCTCTACAGATGGTGCCAGAGAGGTTATTTTAGGCTATCAGAGTAATCCTAAGGTAAAGGTAATATGCCAGAAGAACGCAGGTATAGGTGCAGCACGAAACACCGGTATTAACGCTGCAAATGGTAAATACCTAATGTTTATCGACTGTGATGACACAGTACACGACGATATAGTTGAAGTGCTTATGAGCAAGGCGTATTCTGAAAATTATGATATGGTTATTTGTGCACATAATCTTGTAAAGGAAAAGGATGGCAAGATTTACGAGGTAGTGCCAAATATATATCCTCTTTGTAATCTTGCAGGATATAAAAACGGTGATGAAATTATGAACTATCCTGGCTTACCATGGTGTAAGGTTTATAAGAGAGAGCTGTTCAACAATGTAAGATTTTTCCCTGGCTATTGGTATGAGGATACGATTATTCAGTTTTTAGTGTTCCCACAGTGTAAAAGCTTTACATATCTTCAAAATGTTGAATATGAATATAAATGGTACGAGAAAAACTTCTCACATACACAGGATAATGCAGCAAAAATTAAATCTATCGACAGATATTGGCTGTTAAGAGAAATACTTAACCAGTACGAAAAGGCTGGTCTTAAAAATGATGATGTTCTTTATACACTTGTATTGCGTCATATAAGCTTTCATTTTTATTCAAATATAGAAAAGCTGCAGCCACAGGTGGTAGAAGCGTTGTTTGTGCTTGCAAAAGAGCTTTACGATAAGTACAAGCCTGACCATAAAGTTAAGCTACCATACGCATTAAGACAGGTAGAAAAGGCATTTTTAACTAACAATATAGAGCTTTGGAAGCTTGCAAGCAAGCTGAATTAAGTGTGCGTAATACTATTTATAAAAGGTGATGTAATGTCAAGCATTATTTTAACAGAGGCAGTGTATTATATTTTACTTTCGCTTGATAAACCGTTGCACGGCTATGGAATAATCAAAAATGTAGAAAAGCTTAGTGGAGGAAGAGTACGTTTAGCACCTGGTAC
>JAXJJE010000244.1:0-4341 GCA_036298405.1 Acutalibacteraceae bacterium | reverse complement strand
GTCCCGACGGCACCAAGACCAAGGTCACCCGCAAGCAGTAAATTGTCCCCTACTCCCCCAGTTTCGCACAAACCGGGGGAGTATTTTTTGTGTAAATTTTCTCTGACATTTTATTTTCCTCCGTTATTTAAAATAATTTATCAATTAATAATTCTGTAGCCGTTCTTCATTAGCTCAGATTTAATTTCGTCTACATGCTTCTGATTTCTTGTTTCCATACTAATACGTAGGTAGCAAGCATTTATATCTGAATTCAGGTCTGCCCTGTCGTGTGCTACAGACACAACATTACCACCAAGGCTAGAGATAATATCTGATACACCCTGTAGCTGACCTGGCTTATCAAGAAGCTCTATAGTTAAATCTGCCAGTCTACCACTCATCTGTAAGCCACGGTTGATAACTCTTGAAAGAATAGTAACATCAATATTACCACCAGATAGCAAGCAACAAACTCTTTTGCCCTGTAAATCTGGAATTTTATTGAACATAACTGCTGCAAATGCATTTGCACCTGCACCCTCAGTAACAAGCTTCTGACGCTCTAGCAAAGTAAGAATAGCAGCTGCACACTCGTCATCTGTTACTGTTATAAAATCATCTACATATTTGCTTGCTATTTCGTAGGTTAGTGTACCTGGTGTTTTTACTGCAATACCGTCCTGGAAGGTGTGAACACTGTCTAGTGTTTCTATCTGACCATTTTTAACACTTTGTACCATTGAAGGTGCACCAGCAGCCTGAACACCATAAACCTTTATATTAGGGTTAAGTGATTTTATTGCAAAGGCTACACCGGCAATAAGACCACCACCACCAACTGGTACTACTACTGCATCAATATTTGGCTTTCTGTTAATAATTTCAAGTCCGATTGTACCTTGACCAGCAATAACAAGCTCGTCATCAAATGGGTGTATAAATGCAGCACCACTCTCTTTTTGTAGCTCTACTGCCTTAGCGTAAGCATCATCATATGTGCCCTTTACAAGGCAAACCTCTGCACCTAAACGCTTTGTTGATTCTATTTTACTGATAGGTGCACCGTCTGGAATACAAATAAGTGACTTTATACCATTCTTTGTTGCTGCTCGTGCAACACCCTGTGCGTGGTTACCAGCTGAACAAGCAATTACACCCTTTTCTCTTTCTTCCTTTGTTAGCTGAGAAATTTTATAGTATGCTCCTCTTACCTTAAATGAACCTGTAACCTGTAAATTTTCTGTTTTAAGATAAACATTTACTCCAGGTACTACATCTGGTGAGCATTTTATCATATCGGTTGGTCTTATAGCATCCTTTAGAGTATAAGCAGCATGGTAAATTTTATCTAGTGTTAACATTTAAAAACATCTCCTAAATAATATATCAAATTTCTAAAACATAAACTTTAGTAAAAACAAAAAATCTTTCGCCCATAAAAAAGGACGAAAGACGAATGTTCCGTGGTACCACCTTAATTGTCTGACAAACAGACCCCTCTGTGACATCTAATAATGCCATTCTCTATAACGGGAGAATCCCGTACACTCTTAATTTATCTTATTTTATAAAGATATTTCAGAGGTCAGCTTAAAGGTGATGGTGTTGCATTTATTTTGATTGGCTTGCACCAAACGCCAACTCTCTGCAAACAAAAATCAAATGCTCTTTGTCCTTATCATAGCCTTTATGATATTAAATCTATAATAACATTTATACTCTTTTTTACGCAAAATGTCAAGTATTAGATTAATTTTGTTTTGCAGAGAATACAACTGTTTTATAACTGGATTATTTTAAAGCCTATTAGGATTATTAGTACGACACACTAAATAATCTACACTAGTTTTGTAAAAATCAGCAAGCTTTATAAGTAGTACAACGGGAATTTCACGCTCTCCTCGTTCGTACTTTGAATAAAGCGATTGGTCACACAGCAGTAATTCTGCTATTTCTTTTTGAGTAAGGTCATGGTCTTCTCTTAAATCTTTAATTCTTAATTTCAATATTATCACCGATAAAATTATAATTTATTATATTTTACCCGATAATATTTAGGACTATGTGTCCATTATAAAATTAAAAAAATTTTATAATCTGTTTTCTATTTCTATAACAATCTCACTCATTTTAACATCCAGTGCCACACAAATTCGGTAGAGTGTTTCGAGTGTCGGCTTTCTTTCTCCACGCTCTATTGCACTTAAATGGGTTCGACCTATATCAGACAAACCACTTAAAACCTCTTGAGATATACCCTTTCGTTTTCTGAAATCGGCTATAACACTACCTACAACTTTAGAATCTAGCATTGCTAAAAACATATGAACTCCCCCCTGTGAGATAGTTTATATGTTTTTTATAAATCAATCGACCACTTATGTTGACATAGTTATATTAATATATTTCAATCAATTAACACAACCTCATACCAAAATTAGTCGATTGATATTATTATAGAAGATATTGGCTTATTTTTATACAAAACACCCACAAGACTTTTATCCTGTGGGTGAAAATTTTATTAAAATTCTTTTTTAACTGAACGCACAAACAGCTCTGAAAGCACCTCTTTAGGGTCTTTGTTATTAGTAATTACTTCGTTTACTGCATTTACTATTGGTAGATCTACATTATACATTTCGCCTAGCTTGATTAAAGCTCTTGTTGTAGAAACACCCTCTGCAAGCTTTGTGAATTTTTCGCCCTTAATAAGCAATTCGCCAAAGCCACGGTTATGGCTGAATTTTGAGAACAAAGTAGCCTCGTAGTCACCCAAATGACAAAGACCAAATGCTGACATCTCGTTACCACCCATTGCCTTTATAAGTCTTGAAATCTCCTGTGTAGCTCGTGCCATTAACGCACCCTTAAGTGAAGTATAGCCCATACCATCAAGCATACCTGCAGCAATACCCACAACATTTTTAGCAGCAGCACCAACCTCTGTACCAATTAAATCTCTACCAAAATAGAAACGTATAAGCTCGCTTGAAAACTCATTTACAAGCTTCGTTTTTAACTCTTCGTTTTCAGAGTCGATAACCATACAGTTTGGAATACCCTTTACAAAATCCTGTGGATGACCAGGACCAACCCAAACAGCAACCGGTGTTTTCTCTGTATCAATATATTCAGAAACAATCTGAGTTAAACGTCTGCCAGTTGTTTCTTCTATACCCTTCATACATAGTACTATTGCCTTACCATCAAGATTTTCTTTTGCAAGGCTCTGCATAAAGCTACTTAAAGCCTGAGCACTTATTGAAATTATCATAACCTCGGCATGGTCAACAGCCTCTGTTAGATTTGAAGTAATTGTTATCCTATCACTAAATTCAACATAATCATTTTTTCTGTTTTCTCTTAGCTTTTGGAAAATCTCTTCACTTTCAAGCCCCCATGAGTAAACATTGTGACCTATTTTA
This sequence comes from Acutalibacteraceae bacterium, assembly GCA_036298405.1. Taxonomy (GTDB): domain Bacteria; phylum Bacillota; class Clostridia; order Oscillospirales; family Acutalibacteraceae; genus CAG-964. Next base: position 931 of record JAXJJE010000244.1, on the reverse strand, counting down.
TCAAGATACCAAGCGATAAAAGAACCCCATCTGCCACAACCTAGTAGTGAAATATTCATATATTAAACCTCCGTTTAGTTCAGATATTTTATTTGCTTTTATTATAACACACTTATTTCAAAAATTCCATTAAATAACAGATATAAGTTTAATATTTACAAATAATTTTTATTTGTAGCTGTAGCAATCACAAATTAAACACCTTGACCGTAGGTTAAGCCTAAAAGCAACAGCATTAACAATAGTGTACCTATGGTGCATATTACAGAATAAGCAAATGTGCCGACTTTTTGCCACACACTATATTTGCCATTTTTCTTTGTTATAGCAGACACTATTGCTGATACTAAAAACACAACACCTATTACAAGCTCTGCTGTTATTGATAATACACCTGTAAGCATACCTGCTTTATAAAATATTTCAAGCCTTACAAAATCGTATTCAGCGTAGCAAATCACAGCAGGTATACCACAAATTAATATTAACCACGGGAGTATTGATTGTATGATTCTTATCTTCAATTCTATATTTTTTGTTTTCATATAATACCTCTATCTGATACCTCATAATAAAATCCGAATATTCAGATAAAATTTTCGACTGGCACATTTTCTTTACGCTCTCAGCCCTCTCGAGTTCAAGCCCTTGTTTTATTTATAAAATTCAGAATTAATAATGATATATCGCTAAAGCGATATGATATACAGTATAACTGTATGATATATTTGCACTTCGTGTAAATATGATATAATATCCGTTCCTTAATATGCGAAAGCATATATCATCGCACGAAGTGCGATATCATACCGTAGGTATATCATCCGTTCTCAAAAGAACGGATATCATTGAAAAAAACCTTATTTATCAAAAGATAAATAAGGTTTTTTCATGGTGCGGGTGAAGGGACTTGACTCGTCACTTCGTGCCG
>JAXJJE010000243.1:0-1258 GCA_036298405.1 Acutalibacteraceae bacterium | reverse complement strand
TTTACAGCTTCTATCATTTCATAATGGTCAGCAGGGTTAAGTACAACCATACCTGGAATTGCACGCATAATAGCAATATCCTCTACACACTGGTGTGTAGCACCGTCTTCACCTGTAGAAATACCTGCGTGAGAACCTGCAATTTTAACATTTAGTCTAGGATAAGCAACTGAGTTTCTAATCTGCTCAAAAGCTCTTCCTGTAGCAAACATTGCAAAAGAAGCAGCAAAAGGAACCTTGCCAGCAGCAGCCAAACCAGCAGCTACACCAACCATATTACCCTCTGCAATACCACAATTGATAAAACGCTCAGGGAATTCCTTTTTGAAAATACCTGTTTTTGTAGCAGCAGCCAAGTCAGCGTCCAATACAACTATATCTTCATGTGTTTTAGCTAGCTCGCATAGTGCAAGACCAAAGCTTTCTCTTGTTGCCTTATTAATAATCTGTGCCATTATACAAGTGCCTCCAACTCTTTTAGTTTTGCTTCAAGTTCAGCCATAGCAACCTCATACTGCTCTTTGTTAGGTGCAGTACCATGCCAGCCAACCTGATTTTCCATAAATGATACGTCCTTACCCTTAACAGTAGAAGCGATAATTACAGAAGGCTTACCCTTAACTGTCTTTACCTGCTCAAAAGCAGCCTCAATCTCGTCAAAGTTATGACCATCAATCTTTATTACATTAAAGCCGAAAGCCTCAAATTTCTTATCAAGTGGCTCAATACCACCAATTTCAGCAACTGTACCATCAATCTGCAAGCCGTTGCAGTCAACAATAAAGCAAATGTTGTCAAGATTCTTATGTGCTGCAAACATAGCAGCCTCCCAAACCTGACCCTCTTCACATTCACCATCACCAAGAAGTGTGTAAACACGGTAGTTTTTATTATCAAGCTTACCAGCAAGTGCCATACCACAAGCAGCAGATACACCTTGTCCAAGTGAACCAGAGCTCATATCAATACCAGGAGTACCCTTCATATCAGGGTGACCCTGTAGCATTGCACCTACATGACGTAGAGTTGTTAGCTCGTTCCAATCAAAAAATCCCTTTAATGCAAGTGTTGCATATAGGCTAGGGCAACAATGGCCCTTTGATAGAACAAATCTGTCACGATCGCTCCAAGCTGGGTTAGAAGCATCTACATTCATCTCTTTAAAATATAGGTATGTGTAGATGTCAGCAGCTGAAAGAGATCCACCTGGATGACCTGATTTTGCATTGAATGTGCCTATAATAGCACCCATACGGGA
>JAXJJE010000242.1:0-7350 GCA_036298405.1 Acutalibacteraceae bacterium | reverse complement strand
ATTCACATATCCACACGAATTACCTCCCTCGCTAATGGTAACTGTGTTTTTTGATGCGTTATAACTATTCCATTTACCTGAAGGCAATACACCACCATTTAAATAATCATATAAACCATCATCTAACAAATCATCGCCTTTTATTTGATTACCTTTTGAAAAAGAAACAATATCTTTGAGTTGAGTTGTTACTTTCATTATCATCCCTACAAATCTAAATTTATTTTATAAAAACTCAAAAAATAGTTTATCCTAATATTTTTTAAATTTATCCATCGCTGACCCGATTTCTATTTCTGATTCACGAAATTTTTTAAAGTTACCTTTTGGGTTTGCGTTCTTTCTATTCTGAACCTTATAAATCGGTAACATAATTTTTCATAAATAATACACCTTTATTTTATAGCTTAGATTATTTGTTATGTATTTATGCCGTCAATAAAGCAATAACTATAATCACCCATATAATTCCTATAAGCAACGCAAAAAAATAATCACGCTTATTCATTCTATCAATTTCGTATTGTATAATTCTAAAGAATCGTGCGAAAACAAAGCATAATAAAGCGATTGGTAGAATTGGCATTATATGTGCTCCATAAAGCAGACCAATAGTAAATATTATAGTTAAAACATATAATATAAACTTGATAATTGATAATAAAGCAGACGTGAACAAAGCTGTCAATCTGTCAATTGCTGAAAAAAATTCAAGTTCCTCTTTAGGTATAAATAATAATTTTATAAAAACACGCAATCTGTTGAAAAATGTTTTTAATCCTCTGGTAATAAAATTCCTTTCACCAGAATAATCCTTTTCTTGTAAATAATCTTTTCTTAGCTCTAAAATCTCAGAACGCTTTTTTTCTTCAAGCTTTTTTATTGCATTATCAGCCTCTATCTGAGCTTTTACAATAGCCCTTGCTAATTTATCATAGTCTATTTCTACATTCATATCCTCAATGTGGTCGGTCATATTGTTATTAGTATTTTCAGTATTTATTTTTTCAGTATTTATTTTTTCAGTACTCATTTAACATTTCCTCCAATTCTGCAATTCCAGCAGTTATTTTCATTTCAAGCTCGTGTAGGTCTGCCATAATTTCCTGTGTACTTGGGTACTCCACTGGCACATATTCAACCTTTTTATACTTATTGATAGCCAGGTCGTAGTCGTTGTCAACTATTTCCTGCTTGGGTACAAAGAAGGATTTTTCTGTTCTTGCTCTGTCGGTTTCCTTATCAAGGTTATGAAAACGCTCTATAATATCTGGAATATCATTTTCTGCAACAGGTGAACGCTTGTCGTCAAGTGAAAAGCCGTCTGCCTGCATATCGTAAAACCATACATTATCTGTACCACCGTGGCCTGTTTTTGTGAATATCAGAATACCTGTTGATACTCCTGCATAAGGCTTGAACACTCCACTTGGCATAGAGATAACAGCCTCTAGTCGGTTACCCTCAACTATCTCTTTACGGATAGATTTATGTGCCTTTGAAGAGCCAAACAATACACCGTCAGGAACAATACAGGCACATCTGCCACCAACCTTCAGCATACGCAAAAATAATGTAAGGAACAACAGCTCTGTTTTCTTTGTTTTGCAAACCTTCAGCAAATCGGCTGACACTATGTCGTAATCAAGGCTACCCTTGAATGGTGGATTTGCAAGAACAAGAGAATACTTGTCCTTATCCTGATTCTGGTCAGATAAGCTATCACGGTATTCTATACAAGGACTTTCAACTCCGTGTGTCATCATATTCATTGCACCGATTCGTAGCATTGTTCTATCCATATCAAAGCCATAAAACATATGGTTCATATAATGGTCTTTTTTCTGCTTGTCGAAGAAAATCTCCTGCTTATAATTCTCTTTCAGATATTTTCCTGCTGATACCAAAAAACCAGATGTACCACAGGCAGGGTCGCAGATAATTTCATCTGGTGTTGGCTTCATAAGCTCAACCATCATGTCAATTATATGGCGAGGTGTTCTGAACTGTCCGTTTAACCCTGACTTTGCAATTTTATTCAGAAGATACTCATACACATCTCCACGCACATCTTTATCGTCTGATTTTGACATCATTGTGTAAATCTCATCAAGTGCATCTACTACCTTTGAAAGCAACAAAGGTGTTGGCAATTTAAAAATTGCGTCATCCATATATTTTGAGTATGCACTATCCTTTTTACCGTCAAGATTTTTGATAAAAGGGAATACAAATTCCTGCATAACAGAATACATCTGTCCAGCAGGGTAATCCCTGAACACTGACCACTTTAGCTGTCTGCCCTCAACCTTTCGCTCTCCTATTGTTATTTCGCCAGCAAACATACTTTTAAAAGGTAAGCCCAGCATTTCACTTTCCTTTGCACGCAAATTATCTGAATCGTCCAAATCACGAATAAACATCAGGTATGTAATCTGCTCAATTACGTCAAGTGGGTTTACAAGTCCACCTGCTGCAAATGTGTCCCATAAGCTATCTATTTTGTTTTTTAATTCACCTGTTATCATAGGTTCCTCCAAAAATTTCCGTAATTTTACATATTATTTGTATTTTATCACATTTGTGATTAGTCTTCAACAATTTACAAGGAGATTTTTTATTGCAGAATAATTTGTTTTGATAGCAAACTTTCAGAATATGTCTTTTCTGTTGCAAATATAATTTTTTGTAATGTTAATGCAGTGGTATGTTATTATTAAGTAGCATACACAGAAATTCATATATAAAATAAAGCTTAACAGAATAAAAACAAACCTGAATCAGTTTTTAGAGTGCTGATTTAGGTTTGTTTTATATCAGATATAGTCCTACAGTAAAGCATTTTCTTCTCTGCTTGTCCGAAGCTGTTGCAGGCTTGACTGTGCGTTTATCAAGCTTGCCTTATGAGATGAATTTGTAGCTTGCAAATGGTAAAATCTCCAATTGAGGGTGCTCAACAGGTACAGAGGAGCTTGCTCATCTTGAAATGGTTGGCACTATAGTTTATCAGCTTACACGTAATCTTACACCTGAAGAAATCGAGAAATCTGGTTTTCAAAATTATTTTGTTGACCATACAACAGGTATATATCCATCTGCTGCAAATGGAACACCATTTAACGCTTTTGCATTACAAAGCAAGGGTGATCCTATAACAGATTTACACGAGGACCTTGCAGCAGAAGGAAACGCTCATTAAACAGTAGTACTGCTTAATGAGCGTTTTTATCAGAATTGATTCAATAAAAATTCGTTGCTATCGCAGAAAACACCTTAAAGAGCTAACATCAAACTTGTCCGTTACAGTCTGCAAAAGGATGAATCGCCTGTTATATATATTCTTTATTATACTTATAAGTTTCTCATAATCAATATACATTAGTATTATAGCAAATAACATTGACACCAACAATGTTTTTATCAAAAATACAGTGAACATATTATTTTTTACTATATATAATCCCATAGCGATTTCAAACACAAAAATTGGGCTGCCTCACTATTATGACATAATTTCCTTAAAGTAAACACTTGAAAAAACAAAAATTTTCAAGGATACTTTAAGGTGATTATATCACTTACTTAGTGAGACAGCCCATGAGTTATTCTTAAATTCTATATTTTTTAACTTTAATTTTAAACCTCCATAAGTTATCTATAAAAAATTTTACCACAATCGGTATATAAATTAAAATGTGATTTACTCAAGGTATTTAGCCCCACATTTTTCAAAAGGTAGCCAGGAACATCAGACTCGTCCATAACTTCTACATTTTTTATATTATCAAGAAACTCCTCAGGATAAGAATCTGCATCCATTGTAAACACACCACACATTTTTTCTGTTATTAAAACTAAACGAGTATTATACTTGCTCATTAAGAATCTCCTCCGTTTTGATGATTTTGTATTGCACTGGGTTAGTTTGCAAAGCTTTTGCTTCAAAACCAATGGGAGCAATCATCTTATTGACATTTTTTATAGCTGGTGCATTATTTCGAGGTCGTTCTCTACTGTCACCTAAAATATCGACTAGGGTTGAAGATATTTCCTGAAAATCACTTTTACTTATGATCTTATCTACATATTTTTTTAGAAAATCTGCCGCTTCTGCAGAAGGTCTTCTAATAAATAACTTTGATTTATCATAAACAACGCCTTTAAAGTGAGACAGCACCCATTCAGCGTATAATAAGTTCTGTTCTTCTACTGTTGCGCCAGATTCCAAAAATTTAACAATTTCATAGTGTGCATTAAGGTCAATTTTAAGTTTTTTCAGATGAAAATTATTAATCTGTACAGAAGAGCCGTCAAAGAATAACGGAGGTTCAAGAGATTCCATAACATCACCAGCTCTGAAGCTGTTAATCAGACCTGTTGTTTTCTTTATGGCGTTTTCAAGCTTCTGAGCTCTCTTTTTTAAGGTGCTCACATTAGGAGTGTGAAAATAGACTTTCAATATCTCACCTTGTTCAACACGCTTACGACCTATCATTTGCTTAGCTTCTACAATATCAGGACCTTCAAATAAAACAACATTAAGATCAGATGTCTTTATATTAACCCCAACATCAAGAATTTTTGTTGTGATAATGATTTTTGCAGGCATTTTTTCTTTAGATAAAAGATCATTATATATTTTTGAGTCCTTTGTATTGGCTGTAATAACTTCTGGAATATCAGAAATCACTTGTAACAGTTTATCTCTTAGTGCATTACCAAATATCTTTTCCCTAACAAAAATAAGCCATGATTCATTTGATCGACTAGATATAATATCAATCAGTTCATTTTGATGAGCAAAAAAATAAGGAATGAGATAAGAATAATTTTCTTCCATATAGAAAACCCTCATAAATGATGGGCTATGTAACTGATAAGGAATAATTTCATTTTCATACCTCCAAATTTCATGCATACATTCCTGTGGGGTTGCTGTAAGATAAATTCTTCTTGTATTAGAAAAGCTAGTAATAATTTTATGCAAAATCTCCTCTGTAAATGGATTAAAATTCGAATCGCTTAAAAAGAAGTGACTTTCATCCAATACAACAAAGCCGTAATTTTTAGCATTTAACAATTTGTTATGTATAAACCCTTGATATGTAATGATGTCTATACCCCCGAAATTTATTAATTCACTCAATCCCTGATTTGTGTAATATTGCATAAAATTTTTAACCTCTACCCCATTCACAGTCAAATTTGCATTAAATTCATCCTCCATTGCAATCTTCTTTATCTGAGTGCACAAAGCAGCTCTGTTGCACAGATATAAAACCTTACGCTTTTCCTTGACTGACAGTGGGATAAGTTTGTTAAAAATAAGCGATGTTTTTCCTGTGCCTGTTTGAGATATTATGAAAGTAGCTACATTTGCTGGTGTATCCTGAAGATCCCATGGGTTAATACTATCACTAAGATAGGCTTTATCAAGATAAGACACACTAACACCCGGATAATCGTATAATTCTTGTGGGGTCCATATCTGTGTGTTAAAGTTTTTTATTTCTTTAAGGTTACGCTCTATACAAGAAAACAAATCATTTTTTATAACTGGCATTATTTTTCCTCCTGCTTTGTATGAGGAAAAGGTACTGGACAAATAAATTGACTTTTCTGTCCGTATCCTTTTCCTGCTTTATTAAAAATTCCAATAAATTTTAATAATTCTGTTTTGCTTATTGCCACCTACTTCAATGTAATCGATGAGCAGTTCAACTGTATATCTATCTAATGTCTCAATATCCTTAAACTTACTGATAAGGGTTCGCACTCCATCTGTATGCTCCTTATTATAGATAGCTGTATCCAGTTTATCTTGTAGGGTTTGAAGACTCTTTTCAAGGCGTGCTTGTTCTTCCTTGCATGCAGAGCTTAACACACGAAAATCATCTTCAGAAATCAAACCATCAGCCTTATCGTAATACAAGCTTTTGAAGCGAGATTTTGTTTTCTCGGTTTCGTTGCGAACACTGCTGATTTGTTTTTCAAGAATATCAATTTTTTTATCCTGCTCCTTTGAGATGATAAGATGTTTTTCTACTTCATCCTCATCGATGTATATCTGGTACAGCTGTTTCAACTCTTTAAGAACAATATTTGATAATGTTTTAGCAGAAACATAAGTACCTTCGCAAACTTCGGGAGCTATGTAATGTTGGTGACAAGTGTAATATCGTTGGTGTCCTGTAATTTGAGAACGCATAGAACCACCACATTTCATGCAACGAACCTTGTTAGCAAAGGCAGAAGCAGAACCTGTTTTATCAGAACGACGCCTTGAAGACATAATTTCCTGAACCTTGTTAAATATCTCCTCATCTATAATAGGTTCATGGGTGTTCTTTACAATATCCCATTCAGCTTGTGGCTTTTGCCTTTTCTTATTTGATTTATATGAGATATTTTCAGCCATTCCTTGAACGGTATGCCCCAGATAAACTTGATTTGTCAGAATTCTTCTTACAGAAAAATGTCCCCATAGCTTTGAACAATCTTTGTTTTTATTTTGAAAGGCTTGACCTTTGCTCTTTTTATAGCTTGCAGGGTTTGGGATACCTTCTTGATTCAGCTTGCGTGCAAGCGTTGTTATACCATATCCATCGAGGTAACTTTGAAATATGTATCTTACAATAGCCGCAGCTTCTTCGTCAATCACAAGATGATTCTTATTTTCAGTATCTTTTACATATCCAAAGGGAGCAAAAGCACCAACCCAGAGACCTGCTTTGCGTTTAGATGCCAATGTACTTTTTATGTTAGCTGAGACATCTTCTAAAAACCATTGGTCAATAAGAGAATTTATCTGACGTGCTTTGCGATTGGCTTTATTTTCGCTATCAGCATTATCAACCAAGCTTATAAAACGCACACCCCAGGTCGGCAAAAGATAATTGACATATTTCTCTACCAGCTCCATATCTCTTGCAAATCGAGAAAGGGTTTTAGTTAAGATAATATCAAATTTCTTTTGTTCAGCTGCCTTCAGCATTTCGCAAAAAGCTGGACGCTCTCGGTCTGAACCGGAGTAATCTTCATCTATGTACACCTTATAAACATCCCAATTCTGCTGCTGACAATAACTCAATAGCATAATTTGCTGGTTTATAACACTCTCAGATTCAGCTCCGACTTTTTCACGATCTTCTCGGGAGAGTCTTACATAAACAGCTACCTTCATAGAAGTAACCTCCTTTCTTTGGTTTTTGTAGCAACGCAAATCAATGCGTTGCTACACCAGTACAGTTAAGATTTATTATTGATAATTCTGCTGAACAATTCAGTTAAGCGTTCTTTGATTTTTATAACGTCATCGGACTTGAAACAGTTTTCTGTAATAATCATAGT